>NZ_DAOMQT010000026.1:0-70102 GCF_035445465.1 Agriterribacter sp. | reverse complement strand
ACATGGGCACAGAGATGCACAGTCTATAACTGGCTGATTTAATCCAAGATGTGTTTTACAAAATCATTCGCTTCATCCCATCTTTCATTAGCGGAACGTGGAAATTGAAAATGTAACCTAACCGTTTTCCAGTAAGCTTTAAATAACTTAATAATTGTGCATCCCATACCGGGTGATAATTCTCCTGCGCTTTTAATTCTATAATGATAAGATCATCTGCAAGGATATCAATTCTTAACCCCTCACTAATAACCAATCCATCATATACAATGTCAATGTATTGTTGTTTTAGATATGGAATTTTTCTCTTTTTCAATTCATAGCAAAAACATTTTTCGTATACGCTTTCCAGTAGGCCCGGTCCAATGGCTTTGTGTATTGTAAAAGCAATATTTACAACTTGCGATGCCAATTGCCTCTCCCGTTCTGTAAGAGGTTTGTGATTAGCTGCTGTGCTGCTCTGTGTCACCGTGTCTCCGTGGTTTGATGTATCAAATAAACAATTCCCCCTGTTTTGTTGTTACCGGTAAATTCTGGAATGTGAACCGCTGAACGATCTGATAGGCCATTTCGTTTTGAGCCCGCTTCAGCAGCAGCATGCTATCTGCAATAAAGCGGCCGGTAAATTGCCTGTTGCTGTATTCCGCCCATGCTTTTTCATACTGCCAGGGTTGCAGGTTACGCGATACCGTTAGATGCGGCTCCATTATAAAATGCGGCTTATTATCATCATTCAATTTCATTAAGCGCTGTCCTTCACTGCGTACCTGTTTAATAAGATGCTGCACCGGCACTTTCGTTGCCACATTAATATAAATGGTATGGGAAGGGAAGCTGCCGTAATCACGCAGCTCTACCTTAAAGGGATACTGGCTCATGCCCACGATTTTGAGCCGGTTCACAATGCGGGTTTCCAACATTTCGTATTGCACAAATTTTGCCAGTGTAATATGCGGTTTGCCCCACCGGGCATTTGTTGCCTGGTATGCTTCAGCAAAGCCCTCTTTTACTTTTACGATTTTATTCCATAACGCTTCCGGCGGACGCAATACCAGCAGGTATTCGTTAACGCGGTAACCGGGCAGCAATTGAATATTGTTTTCCATAAAAACCATTTTGAATGATCAAATATTTAGTATAAATTTACTAAATAATTTAGTAATTGCAAAATTAATTATATGGACGGAGAAATTACCTATAATGCCGCATACAGGGGATCGAAGCGGTTTAATCAGTGGAACGTGGAGCATGCCAACGCCACCGGCTTCAGCGCTGCCGCAGATGATTATATGGAAAGGGGTATTGATCTTAACGAGCAGTTGATCCGCAATAAACCGGCCACTTTTATGATGAAGGTGAGCGGCGAAGCGATGGTTGATGCCGGGATATTTAATGGGGATATAGTAATTGTTGACCGTTCGGTAAAAGCCGTTAACGGTAAAATAGTGATTGCTGTACTTAATGGTGAAATGCTGATCCGGCGACTGGAGAAGACCTTTAATAAAGTAAGGCTGGTGCCCGAAACGCGTAAACTGTCGCCGATTGATATAGACCTGTCTGCCGCTGATTTTTCCATATGGGGAGTGGTTACTTATTGTATTCACGCGGTGTGATGGAGTATACAAAATCCGAAGATGTACAACAACAAACCACAAACAATAAACTAGAAACTCATACCTTCCTTATGGCATATTGTGTTGAGAAGCGGGCACTGGCCCCTGCCGCAAGTGTAATGAGCCCGATGCCGTTATTAAATGAATCGGGGGGGGCGCTGAGGTTTTCAATAGCGATGCTGTTGCGATGCGGTGGAATATATATCTGCAGATAGGGATAGCTGTTGTCTGGCCGTATTTCCAATTGCCACCCTGTAGCAGGATCGCGTAAAATGCACATGGGCTGCGCTTTGCTGAAATCCAGCACAAAGGAATTGTCTAACGCTGTTTCTCCAATACGTGCCGGTGAAGTGAACGTGGTATAAGGCAATATTTTTCCTGTAGGAATAAGATCAATGAACTCCAGCACTTCCCGCGAGCAGAATTGCAGTTCAAGATCATTTACCTTGCCACCAAAGGTAAAATAAGGATGCCAGCCATCTGCAATGGGCAATGCCGAAATACCTGTGTTTTTTATGGTAGTGGTAATGCTTAATGTATTATTCTCTTCCAGGTGGTATTCAACAATACAATTATAGGAAAAAGGATAGCCGGCATCATCGCCCTTGTATTCATGCAATAGTGATACATGTGCCGAATTGCCCAACACCTGCTCCTGCACCAGCCGGAACGGTTGTTTATATAGTAATCCGTGTATGGCGGATCCATGCTGCAGGGAATGATTGAGCTGATATTGCCGTCCGTTAAAACGATAAGTTCCATTGGGTATCCTGCAGGGAAAGGGCGATAGCTTTAATCCCTTAAATCCATTGGCTTCAGCTTTTTCATCAAATTCTTCTTTACCGGTATAGCTGTCAATGATATTGATGGAGTCATCTCCATCCTGCACAATGAATGCGTGCAGCATGGCGCCGCAGCCGGGTACAACTGCTACTGTGGTTCCTGTGGTATGATGGGTTAAAAAAACTTTATCAAATCCATTCTGCTGATGCTTTTCTATTGCAAACATGCTCTGTAATTTCTTTCCAAGTTAATATAACACATTCATAAAATGATGCTCAACCGGTTGCGTAAATTAATTCAGGTATTTCAATACTTCTTCGCTCATGGGTTTTACCTTGCTGGGAAAAACAGTAACCAGCTTTCCTTTTTCATCTATCAAAAACTTGGTGAAGTTCCACTTTACGGGATCGCTGATGCCGATCTTCTTTGCTTCATCATCAAGATATTTGAACAACGGATGTATATCATTACCCTTTACCGAAACCTTTGCCGCCATAGGAAATGTAACGCCGTAGTTCTTTTCACAAAACTCCTTTATCTCGGCATTGGAACCCGGCTCCTGCCGCATGAAATTATTTGCCGGGAATCCTATAACCACCAGCTTGCCTTTATATTGCTCATATAGCTGCTCCAGATCTTTATATTGTGGTGTAAATCCGCATTTGGAAGCTGTATTTACAATTAATATCTTTTTCCCTTTGTATTGGGAAAGGTCAATCGTACCGCCTTCCAGTCCTTCTACTTTAAAATCGTAAACAGAAGAGGCGATCGTTAAAGCGAGTGTTACCAATAATAAACGTATCATAGCGAAAAATTTATAGTAAGGTACAAAGTTGATGTAAAAAATCCGGATCCGGCGTTAATGTTTTGTATAACAGCCCAGGTCGGGGTCGCCCGTTCTTGCTTTTCCGTCAAGGTCATGGCTGATGAGAACGGGTGTGCCGGCGCCTGCGGCCGGGGAAGGATTTTTACCGATGTGAAAATCAAAATAACGCCTGTCGGCATTAATACTGTCAAATGAAGGATCCTGGTTAGCGATGCTGTTCATTAAATGAATATCCGGGGATATGTTTTTTGCCTTATACAGCACGTGATCGAAATGTACATTAAAAGCAGCGTTGCCCTTTCTGTCTGCATGCACCTCATTTTCCACATTATTGCCTCCGGCCCATACAATACAATTACGGAACAGAGCATTGAGTGCATAGCTGCTGCCTGCCTCATCTGTATCGCCCAGGGTTAACACCGGTTTCTTATGGCTGATATAATTATTGTCGTAGCTCACCATAGTGCAATAGGTGAACCGGTATGCTCCGCCTGCGTTTATAACGATATTAGAACCACAGTTACTGATCAGGCAGTTTACGGCGTCGATATCCGAACCCAGGGCCAGGATACCTGCATCATATATATTATCTATTATGCATTCGCGCAGTTGCAGCTTGGGTAGCGCATTGGTAGCGGGACCTACGGCAATAACACCCTGGTAAGCATTTTTAATGATGCCGTATTGGATAGCATTATTTATGCTGCTTTGCCTGAAATAGATGCCCGGCCATGACGACGGGAGATCGCGGTATACGTTATCTAACCTGTTGCCCTGAAAACTTACCGGGTTTGCTGCTGTTCCGTTCACTATCAATGTACCGTCTACGATAAATGGCGCATCGGCATGCAAATAAATACGGCAACCTTTTTCTATAGTGAGTGTGCTGTTTTGTGCAACCTGTATGCCGCCAAAAATAACATAGGGCAGTACGTTATTCCAGGTGGTATCTGTATCAATATAATGGTTGCGGAGGAAATGTGCATTTTGTCCGTAAGCTTCCAGTTGAATATATTTTTGATTGCCATTGTAATTCACCTGGATGCTATCCTGTACAATAAACGGAAGATCAGCTAAAGAAGGATCAATAGTAACGGAAACAAATACATAAATGCTGTCGCCAGCGTTCATCTCCACGTTGCTTATTTCCGCCGCAGCATTTCCATCCACATTTATTTTATACACAGAGCTGTTGCCCCCCATCAGCTTTATGCTGCTTAGCTGTAGCTTTTGAGAATTGCTGTTAATGATGGTAAAATATTGTGTAACCGATCCAATGGAAGTAAATACGGTATCAAACCGGAGCGTGTCGGCGGTAATGGTTAATGCCGCGTTTTGATCTGTAATGAACGTTTGCTTTTTACAGGACACAGCGCACTTCAGCAAAAACAACAGCAGCACAAAATAAAGGAGTCTTTTCATTGCCCGTAAACATTCTTTTAAGCGGCAGCATAGGCCAGCGTAGCAATACTTAACTGCACATCCGGAACATCTTCCAGTATGGCATTGCCGCAGGCTTCTATGGTGGCGCCGGTGGTAATTACATCATCTACCAGCAATATCTTCTTTTGCCGTAGCTCCGCATTCGCGGCACACATAAAAACACCCTCTACATTTTGCCACCGCTCCATGCGTGTTTTATGGGTTTGGGTGGTGGTGTACCGTGTGCGAAGTACCGTATTGTACAATACCGGCACCTGTAAAATCGCTGCAATACCTTCGCATAACAACGCTGCCTGGTTATAGCCTCTTTTGTATTCTTTGTCGGGGAAGAGCGGCAAAGGAACAAGCGCATCCGGCCGTTGAAATCTTGCGGATGTTTGCAGTGCTTCCCCCATCAGCTTTCCAAAATAATGTGCCAGCTCTTTATTGTCTTTGTATTTAAACTGGTGAATAAGCCGTTGCAATAAGGAGTCTTTAGTAAAATAATACTGACTCATAGCGCTGTTGCAAATTAACCTTCCCCACAGTGCTTTTTCAACGGGATTGTCTGGTATAGATACAAAACCGGTTTCGCTCAGGCGCTGGTAGCATTTCAAACAGAGCAGGTGATCTCCGTTAATAAGATCACTTCCGCAGCCATTGCACAGGTGCGGAAAGAGAAGATGCGAAACGCTATGAAAAACAGTTTTTATCAATCCTTTTATTTTAAAAAAAATATTTGTACAGCTCATCCACCCTGCTCATGGTTACCAGCTCAATGTTATAATGTTGTTTGCTTAAGCCCTTTTGATTGTATTTACTGATAATCATTTTTTCAAACCCTAACTTCTCCGCTTCCGCAATGCGTTGCTCTATCCGGTTTACGGCCCTTATTTCACCGCTCAGTCCAACCTCGCCGGCAAAGGCGATCTGCTGGGGCAGGGGGATGTCTTCATAAGAACTCAGCAAAGCACCTACCATGGCCAGGTCTATGGAAGGATCTTCTACCTTCAACCCTCCTGCAATATTCACAAATACATCTTTCATTCCAAAATGAAAGCCGCCTCTTTTTTCCAGCACGGCCAGCAGGAGCTGAAGCCTGCGCAGGTCAAAACCACTGCTTGTTCGCTGGGGCGTTCCGTAAACAGACTGGGTAACCAGCGCCTGTACTTCTATCAATAACGGCCGTTGCCCTTCTATGGTAGCGGCAATGGCTATACCGCTTAGCTGTTCTTCTTTTTGGGTGATCAGTATTTCGGATGGATTGGATACCGGCCGCATGCCCGCTCCGGTCATTTCATATATCCCCAATTCGGAGGTAGAACCAAAACGGTTCTTAAGGGTACGCAGTATCCGGTAAGCATAATGCTGATCGCCTTCAAACTGCAGCACCGTGTCAACCATATGCTCAAGTATCTTTGGCCCCGCAATGCTTCCTTCCTTGGTAATGTGCCCAATTAAAAAAACCGGTGTGTTGGTTGCTTTTGCGAAGCGCTGAAATTCGGAGGCGCATTCCCTGATCTGCGATACGCTGCCTGCCGAAGATTCAATATAAGGAGAATGCAGGGTTTGAATAGAATCAACAATGACTAACTGCGGCTTTAACTTTTTTATTTCCTGGAATATATTTTGTGTTGATGTTTCAGTGAGAAGATAAAAATTTTCGTTTTTAATATTAAGCCGGTCGGCACGCATTTTAATCTGCTGTTCACTTTCTTCCCCGCTGATGTATAAAGTAACCATATCGGTAAGCAGCAAACCGTTTTGCAGGAACAAAGTTGATTTGCCAATGCCCGGCTCGCCCGCTACCAGCACTAAGCTTCCGCTTACCATACCGCCGCCCAGAACCCTGTTCAGCTCTGCATCAGGCGTAACGATCCGTCTTTCTTCCCCGGCAGCTATTTCATGCAGCGCAATTGTTTTTACTTCGTTACCATTATCGCCGTATCCTTTCCATCCTTTATTATTTTTTGATGGTTTTTCAATAAGCTCTTCTACAAAAGTATTCCACTCGCTGCATGAAGGACACCTTCCCGTCCATTTAGCAGATTCATAGCCGCAATTACTACAAAAGAATGCAGTTTTTATTTTGCTCATGCGCTAAAGATAAATAAGATTTACAGGATTGTTCGTTTATAGAAGAGCGGACAGGAAGATAAGGTTATGCTCCATGAGGAGAGCAGTATTACAAAACAGAATGATGATTGGTGTAGTTTGATATGCTATCGCGCCGGCATTATTATTGTTAACACTAAAAAGTTCCGGGGATATCAATCTCCTGATATGTTTTTAACAGGCGTATAAGGTACAACGTTTATCATTCAGCTATAAAGAAGACGATACTATCAAAAGTTTTGAATATGCTTTTACTATAATCATGTTTCAAAAATTCAGGCAGCCGATGATAAGAGAGGCGAAAAAGAAAACGCATTGTTTAAAGTTAAAGGGTCAACTTTCGCTGACCCTTTAGTACTTACTAACCCATTAAATTCTTGCACTAAATTACAAATTGCTCAAACATAACAAAATTAATTTTGGCCCTTGTGAATAACTTTTTACCCTGTAATTCATGCAGCATGTGGTATTTAATTAATTATTAATCAATTAGTTATAAAAATAAATTAAATACTGAAACAGCCGCTTATTTCGTCAAGTTGGCAGTTGTATATTTTTAAAATTAATGCAACTGACAAAAAGACCTTAGCCCTGCAACCTTACCGGATTTAATGTCAAATATTTATAAATGGTAGTTAGTTTGCTATACTTATAAACTATTAAATATTAAAAGACTATGGGATCAATTTGGGTAGTATCGCTCATTTTTGTTGGAATTAGCATGCTGGTAAGCATGCAGTTAAAGGGAAAGTTTGCCCGGTACAGTAAAGTTGGCCTCACCAGCGGGCTAACAGGCAGGGCAGTAGCGGAAAAAATGTTAAAAGAAAATGGAATATATGATGTTTCCGTTAATGCTTCCAATGGCTTTTTAACGGATCATTATAACCCTTTGAATAAAACGGTAAACCTTAGCCCGGACGTATATAACGGGGTATCTGTAGCCGCTGCTGCCGTAGCTGCCCATGAGTGCGGTCATGCCGTTCAGCATGCTACTTCCTACCGGTGGTTAATGCTAAGAAGCCGTTTAGTACCTGTGGTACAATACAGTTCTATGCTGGTGCAATGGGTTTTAATTGGCGGGATACTGCTGATCAAGGTATTTCCTTCCCTGTTGCTGATAGGAATCGTTTTATTTGCACTTACAACCATCTTTTCAGTGATAACCCTGCCGGTGGAGTTTGACGCCAGTAAAAGAGCCCTTGCCTGGCTGCAGCATACCAATGTTGCCAATGCACAGGAGTATCCTATGGCAAAAGATGCTTTAAAGTGGGCTGCCATGACCTATGTAGTTGCTGCAATAGCTTCTATCGTTACCCTTGCGCAATACATACTTATTTATGCCGGCAACAGGAGAAGCTAAATGATTTTTGGATATAGCACACTCCCGGTATAGCAGCCGGGAGTTTTTTTGCCCTCTATGTAAAGCTCCACACCGGGTTTTTCACATCATGATAAAAAAGGAATGTCCACTTTTCCTGCCGGCCCTGTTCCCACCATTGCTGCCGCAACTCCATACATTTTTTACCATCGTAATCATATTTGGCTACAAACCTGCTTTTCATCTGGTGTAACTGGGGCGCGTCATCTGCCCCATAAAAAATGGTTTCCCCGTTTTCTTCTATCCAGAATACCTGGTGCCAGGGACTGTGAGCGCCGGTAACCTCGTAGCGGATATAATTATCAATAACCCCATCGCCCTCTAAGAAATGCACGTTACCTGCCTGCTGCAGCATGTTAATTTCATCCGGTATATAGGAAGGCGTTCCTTTTTGCAGCGCGAATGATAATTCCTGCTGTTGCACATAATAGGTAGCGTGCGGGAAGCTCAGGAAACGCTGGTTAAGGATTTTATCGTTTATGCTTACACCACCCGCGTGGTCTTTATGCAGATGGCTCATCAGTACCTTGGTAATGTCTGACGGATCAATGTCATGACTGATAAGATTCTGATAGAGCTGCAATGTGCCATCCGCATTTGCAAAACCCAGTCCTGTATCTATCAACAGCACATCTTTTGAGGTAATAACAACAAAGGGCTGAATTTCTACCAGCAGGCTTCCGGCAGATCTTTGCTGAAGATTATCGTTGGTAAGGTTAAACGGAACAAATTGCTTGGACTGATCTACAGTAAAAGCGCCTTCGCTTAAAGGTATAATTTTCATAAGGCAAATGTATTGACGAATCTCAGATTTCAATTTGAAATTTCAAATCCGGGACTATCTGAGCACCATCTGGCGGTCTTTATCCAGGCGAAGCAATATAAATACCATAGCGCTAAAAGTTACCAGCGAAAGTCCTCCATAGCTAACAAAAGGGAGCGGTATACCAATTACAGGCGCCAGCCCTATAGTCATGCAAAGATTGATAGCAATGTGAAAGAAAAGCACCGAAGCCACTCCGTAGGCATAACACCGGCTAAACACACTTCGCTGCCGTTCGGCAATAGTAATGATCCGGAAGAGAAAAATAACATAAATAGATATAAAAAACATACTGCCTGCAAAACCAAAACCTTCTCCGATAGTACAGAAAATAAAATCAGTTCTTTGCTCAGGCACAAAGGCATAGCGTGTTTGCGTACCTTTTAAAAGCCCCTTGCCCAGCAGTCCGCCGCTGCCTATTGCAATTTTACTTTGCTTAACGTTATAGTTCCCGGCATCCTTTTTTTGCGTGGTATTTTTTTCAATATCGGCGAGCGCAGCGGCATCCCTGGGAATATAATCCTTACCAATTGTGTCGTAAATACGTTTTACCTGGTAAGGTTGCAGCACATGATCAAAAATAAAAGGCACGGCAAAGCGCTGTATGCTTACACAAACTGCCCATATGGTAATGATCCAGAATAAAACAGATCTGCGGCGCTTGATTTGCCTGCGCATAAAATAGGCGGTAAGCAGGGCAATGCCGGTAAGGATAAGCGCCAGTATATTGGGCTCCATCAGCAAGGTAGCCACTACCAGTATAGCAAACGAAAAACCGATTACCAGCACAATAGCGGGCAGTCCTTCGCGGAACATCACTAAGAAAAATGAAAAATACACGAGTGCCAGCCCGGTTTCTTTTTGCAAAATAGCCAGCAACGCGGGTGCAACTACAATAGACGCGGCAATTAGCTGCGACCGGAGCTTGGTAAAATCCGTTTCAATACGGGAGATGTATTTTGAAAGCGCCAGGTTGGCAAACACAATGCATAATTGTATAGGCTGCAACTGAAAGGCATTACCGAATTTAATAATAGACTCAGTTCCTTTAATGTTGGAGTGAAACGGGAAAACGAGCAACAACAAAAAAATGCCCGCGGTATACCATAAATTGGCTGTTGCCGTAAAGAATTTACTGTCGGTTAAAATTATTACAATGCCCATAAAGAGCGAAAAGATAAAAAACATGGATTGCTTTCCGTAATCGGTTCTGAAAGAAAGGAAGCTATCCAATATATCATCGCCTTCATTGTAGGTAGCGGCAAAAATGCTTACAATGCCTATGATACATAATAAAATGTACAGCCATAGCAGCAAACCGTCTGCGCTCCTTGTTATGCCATTATTATTGGTTCTCATCGGGCTCCCTGGTTTTTGAGCTGTTTATCATCGCTAATGTACCATTCCTCTTCGTGTTTACGAACGGGTTTTTTTATATAGATGATTGCCTTGCCCGATACGGTATTACCGGCAGATCTGCCCTGGTGCTTTTGTATGGCCTTACCCGTAATGTATTTCGTGCTGTCTCCGGCCGCTTTCTCTTTTACGGGCTGTATTACTTTTACAGGTTTTTTTTCATTGCCGGTATATCCACGTAAATATTTTTTGATATAGCTGCTGTCTTTTCTCAGGTTGAAATAAAAATAAGCTCTTGTTGAGTCTGCTATAAATTGTTTGCGTTTGAGGTAGGAAGGCATAAGATTCGTATTGGATATCCGCTCTACTTCTTTCATCCGGTCGGTTCTTATGGAATCCGTAAGGTATTTTTCTATGAGGAAGGAAGCGATAGGAGATGCCCAGGTTGAGCCAAAACCGGCATTTTCTACTGCAACGGCTATAGCAATTTTGGGATTTTCTCTCGGCGCAAAACAAACAAACATCGAATTGTTGGGCAGTTTGATACGTTTGCCATCAAGAATAGTATATTTTTCGGATGTGCCTGTTTTAGCGCAAATATTAATGCCGGGTATCCGGGCGCTCCGGGCTGTGCCGCTTTCAACCACATCCTGCATGCCGGCATGGATAACTTCATAATCCTGGTCTGATATATGGGTTAGTGCCGGATGCTTTTCCCTGAATTTCTTCAGCAGGGTATCTTTGGCCGTTTCATTTTCAATTTTTTCCACAAAATGAGGTGTGTAATAATAGCCCTTATTGGCAATAATGCTCATGGCATTAGCCAGTTGCAGTGGCGTTACCTGCATCTTATCCTGTCCTATACCAAGCGTAACATTTGTACAGGAATTCCAGGATCCCCTGTAATCTTTATTATATTCGGTTGTATCCGGAATATTGCCCGGCAATTCATTGGGCAGGTCTACCCCCAGTCTTTGGCCCCAGCCAAACGCGTTCATGTAATCCTTCCACCGGGTATATCCTTTTTTCACAGCCCTGTCTTTATTGTTATCTAAAACAAGCCTGTAGACCTGGCAGAAATAAGAGTTGCAGGAATTGGCCAGCGCAAGCCGCATATTGGCCGCATGCCCCGGGTTGTGATGCTCGCACCTTATTACTTTAGCGCAGCCATAATAGGCGCCGCTGCATGCTATACCATAATTAGCGGTAATAACGCCCATATCAAGCGCTACCAGTCCGCCAATGGGTTTAAAGGTAGAGCCGGGCTCATACAGCCCTCTTGTAGCACGGTTCATAAGGGGAGCCGATACATCCAGTGCCAGGCTGGCGTATTTTCCTCTGCGGGTACTGCCGGTTAGATCATTGGGGTCGAAGGAAGGCCCTGAAACCATGGCAAGAATACCTCCCGTTTGAGGATCAAGAGCCACTATGCTGCCCACCTTATTGGTCATTAACTTTTCTGCCAACTGCTGTAATTCAATATCTAAATAGGTATACAGGTTACGTCCTGCCTCGGCCAGGGTATCATACTTACCGTTTTCCCATGATCCCTGCAGGCGGTTCCTGTTATCTTTAATCAGGTTTTGAACACCTCTTTTGCCCATCAGCACACTTTCATAATATTGCTCCAGTCCCGACCGCCCCACAAAATCACCCATCTGGTAAAAGTAATTGCTTCGCCGGATGATGGCTGTATCCACCTCGCCAATATCACCCAGCAAATGAGCTCCTGCATTAAACAGGTAATTTCTTATGGGTCGTTCAATAAGTGTAAACCCGGGAAACCGCCAGATATTTTCCTCTAACCTGGCCTGCAGCTCAAGCGGCAGCAGCCCTTCAAAAACAGAAGGCCGGTAACGCCCGTTTTTAATAATGGCCGTAATGATCCTTTCCCTGAATTCCGTGGTATCTATACCAAGCAGGGTACATAAAAAAGAGGTATCTACCTGTCTTACTTCATAGGGTGTAACAGTAAGATCATAAATAATGGTATTGTTCAGAATGGCTTTATTGTTCCTGTCAAAAATAATTCCCCTGTCGGGGTATACCACTTTTCTGTATACGGCATTATCCAGCGCCAGTAGCTTATACTTATCAGAAACTACCTGCAGTATGAATAAGCGAACCACAATAATTAAAAATGTGGCCCCAAAAATGAGTCTTATAATGGTTTGTCGTGATTGATTGAACGCAGGCATAATAACCCCCTATATATTTGTCCTGAACTTCTGTTTCCTGTAAAATAATATTTCTGTGATCATTATCAATAAAAAGCTAACGCCTGTAGTAGCTATTACCTTGCCTAAGAAGTACCAAAAATTTGCAAATTGCAGCCATTCCAGGAAAACAAGATAAACATTATGGACAAAAGCCAGTATCAATACATAAACGATATATGGAGACCATCCCATGCTGGAAGGCGCGGGAGCAACATAGTTAAAGTCTGAATCTTCTTTTGAAATAAGGATATTGATCATAAAGGGGCGCATATAAGCCAGTAAGGTGCAGGCAGCAGCATGCAAACCGGGTGTTTTGGTAAAGAAATCAAGACAAAGCCCAAATACAAAACCTACTATGGTTAAGGATAGCCGTGGTATTTTAAAGGGCAGCCATAATATAAAAAGAAAATAGAGGTAGGGCGTAATGAACTGATGTAACGGTGGTATTTTATTCAGGATAAACACCTGGAATAAAATAAAAATGATAAAACGGATAATATTTTTCAGCAGTTCGCTCATCTTTACTCCTGTTTGTGTGTTGCTTTTTCCAAAGCATCCTGTTCTTCCTTTTGCAAATTTTTTACCGCGTATACAAATTGAATATTAAAAAAATTAGTAGAAGGCTTTATTTTCAGCACATAAAAATTACTGCCGTCCTGGCTTTCAACACCCTCAATAATACCTATCATTTGGCCCGGGGGGAAACTAGAATACCTGCTGGTTATAACAGTGTCACCCTTTTTTGCCACCGCCGATTTAGGAATATTCCTGAAAGTAAGCAGTTGCGGATCTTTACCATCCCATTCCACACTGCCGGTTTCACCGGTTTTTAACAAACTGGCGCTTACCCGGCTTTGCCGGTGCAGCAGGCTCATTACAGTAGCCATATTGGCACTTACATTAACGATGGTTCCGATAATGCCGGATGGGCTTACCACTGCCATATCTTTGCTGAGTCCCTGGTTGAAGCCCCTGCTGATCGTTAAATAATTGGTTTGGGAAGTCACGGAGTTATTAATAACCTTGGCAGGAAAATATAAATAACGCCGGTATCGCTCAAGGGAATCTACTTTTATAGAGTCTACTACAAATTCGGTAGTAGTATCTGCCGGAAGAAAATCATTTTTTAATAAATTACGCAGCGTCTGATTTTCTTCAACAAGCAATGCATTGGTTTTTTTGAGCTGAAAATAATACTCAACCGTATTGTATTGTTTGCTTATTTTACCGGTCACTTCGCCCGCCACACTCATAAATGCGGCTTCGTGAAACCTGTTGTAATGAAACAGCATATACAGGGCAACCGCCTGCATTATAATGAAGAAGAGGAAATTAAAATAACGTCTGACAAAAAGAAAAACATTTCGCACTTCGTTGTGTTTTTACAATTCTACATTTAAATGCCGCCGGAAATCTTTTTGCAGCGGGGGATGTAGAATCACCAATAGTGTTATTTATCTCATTACAAAGGGGTAGCGCTGATAATTCTTAAGGGCAATTCCCGTTCCCCTTACCACACTTTTTAAAGGATCATCAGCTACATGCACGGGTAATTTAATTTTTTGGCTTAACCGCTTATCTAATCCACGCAGAAGCGCCCCGCCACCGGTAATATAAATTCCCCTGCGGTAAATATCGGACGCCAGCTCAGGAGGAGTGGTTTCCAGTGCTTTAAGGATAGCTTCCTCAATCTTGAAAATACTTTTATCCAAAGCTTCTGCCACTTCCTGGTAGCTTACCATAATTTGCTTGGGTATGCCCGTTACCAGGTCGCGCCCATTAACCGGAAGGTCATCTGGCGGATTGTCTAAGTCTTTCATAGCAGCCCCTATCTGTATCTTTATCTGTTCTGCTGTTCTTTCACCGATCAGCAGGCTATGGTAACGGCGCAGCGCTTCCATAATATCGGCGGTAAATTCATCGCCGGCAATACGGATAGACTGATCGCAAACAATACCTGCCAGGGCAATAACCGTAATACCTGTAGTTCCGCCACCAATATCAACGATCATATTTCCTACCGGCTCTTCCACGTCTATACCAATGCCCAGCGCGGCGGCCATAGGCTCATGCAATAAATATACTTCCTTGGCGCCCGCCTGTTCCGAGCTGTCTCTTACCGCACGTTTTTCTACTTCGGTAATGCTCGAAGGAATGCAGATCATCATCCGCCAGCTTGGAGGAAAAAGGGGCTTCTTGGGATAGATCATTTTGATCAGCTCCCTTATCATCAGCTCCGCCGCATTAAAATCGGCTATCACGCCATCTTTTAAAGGACGTATCGTGCGTATACTTTCATGGGTTTTTTCATGCATCATCAATGCCTTTTTGCCCACCGCAAGTACATTTTTAGGATTGTTCCTGTCCAATGCTATAATAGAAGGTTCATTTACTACTATTTCATCATTATGAATAATAAGGGTATTAGCCGTTCCCAGATCTATAGCAATTTCCTGTGTAAACCAGTTGAAAAGACCCATAATTGATATTGGAGAAATGTGGTTCTAAAATAATGTTTGCAAAGTTGTTGTAAATAATTTGAAATACAACGGCAAAACCTTGATTTTTATTGACTTTGAGGGAAATAATTTTTTTTCATATTTGCGGCTGTTGCCGGGTAATTGGCATTTGCCGGCCATAATGTTGCCCTGTGGCGGCTTATGTACGTAACCAGCCGCCAGGCAATGCGGCTTTAATAAAATTCGTATCCAATATCCGAACGAAAATGCATGCCATCGAACTGAACAATATCGAGGATAGCTTTTGATTTTTCAACCGCCTTCTGCAAAGTATTTCCAAAAGAAGTTACCGCCAGCACTCTTCCGCCGTTGGTAACCGTTTTATCGTCTTCCTGCAGGGTGCCGGCATGAAACACTATAGCATCATCTTCCTGCACCAGATCCAGTCCATCAATAAGCAGGCCCTTTTCATATTCACCCGGGTATCCACCGCTTACCGCCACTATCGTTACCGTTTGCCTGCTGTCGGTTTCCAGCTTTATTTCATGCAACCGCTTCCCGGCCGTTGCCTCAAACAGGGCTACCAGGTCATTTTTCAGCCGGGGCAGTACGGCCTCTGTTTCGGGGTCGCCCATCCGGCAATTATATTCAATAACACAAGGTTCATCGTTTACTTTAATTATCCCGAAAAAGATAAACCCGGCATATTCAATCTGCTCTTTTTTCAGTCCGCTGATCGTAGGATCAATGATGGTGCTGATCACTTTCTGCATAAAGGTTTCATCCGCAAAAGGCACCGGGCTGATAGCGCCCATACCACCGGTATTGAGGCCTTTATCCCCTTCATCTATGCGTTTGTAATCTTTGGCTTCCGGCAGCAGCACGTAATTTTCCCCATCGGTTAGTACAAATACGCTTAGCTCTATGCCCGAAAGAAAATCCTCTACCACCACTTTTTTACTGGCATCGCCAAATTTAGCCTGCTGGATCATCAGCTCAAATTCCGCCATTGCCTCCACGTGATTCTGGCAAATGATTACGCCTTTACCTGCTGCCAGCCCATCGGCTTTCAGCACAATAGGTGTGGCATGCA
Organism: Agriterribacter sp.; assembly: GCF_035445465.1. Taxonomy (NCBI): domain Bacteria; kingdom Pseudomonadati; phylum Bacteroidota; class Chitinophagia; order Chitinophagales; family Chitinophagaceae; genus Agriterribacter; species Agriterribacter sp. The sequence goes on along the minus strand of NZ_DAOMQT010000026.1, from coordinate 54,015 downwards.
ACTGCAGGTAGCTGATGCCCTCTTCATAGTTGCCTGCATCAAATTCTTTATAAGCAGCAGAAGGAATGCCATGCCGCTGCATAAATGCCTTGGCAAAAGCCTTACTGCCTTCTAAATTGGCACCTGCTTTTGAAGGTCCGATTACCGGGATATGCCGGATAGCAGGATCATTTTTAAAGTAATCATAAATGCCCTTTACTAAGGGCTCTTCCGGGCCCACCACCACCATTCCAATGTTATGCTCAACACAAAATTGTTTTATCCCGTCGAAATCTGTAACGGCCAGATCCACATTTGTTCCGCACAGGCTGGTACCTGCATTGCCGGGAGCAATAAATAGCCGGGTGCACCGGCTGCTTTGGGTGAGCTTCCAGGCAAAAGCGTGTTCGCGTCCGCCCGAGCCTAATAGTAAAATATTCATATCAGTAAACTTATAATAAAGAGTTGCGAAAATAGAACGATAGTGATTTAAAACTTCATTTTTTTTACAAACGGAACCGCATTAAGTAATTGCTGTCTTAAAATATGCATTATATTGGGGGCAGATCAGAGGCATACCTCCATAAAAACCATCACTGAATGAATCAAACAGCTTCAAAAGGACATTCCAAAGGATTATACGTTTTGTTTGCTACTGAAATGTGGGAGCGGTTTAATTATTATGGCATGAGGGCCATTTTAGTACTGTTCATGACTAAAGCCCTGCTTTTTGATAAAGCCTTTGCTTCCAACCTGTATGGAAGCTACACGAGCCTTGTGTATTTAACCCCTTTGCTGGGCGGCTATATTGCCGACCGTTACTGGGGTAACAGAATGTCTATTATCGCAGGCGGATTAGTAATGGCTGCCGGTGAGTTCATATTATTCTTTTGTGGTCATTTGTATGAAAGCTCCCCGCAGCTTTCGTCTTTCCTGTTTTTTTCAGGGCTTGGCTTCATGATAGCCGGTAATGGTTTCTTCAAGCCCAATATTTCTTCTCTTGTAGGGCAGTTATATCCTAAAGGAGACAGGAGGATTGATGCAGCATATACCATTTTCTATATGGGTATTAATGTAGGCGGGGCTATTGGGCCATTTATATGCGGACTGGCAGGTGATACGGGAAATCCTGCCGACTTTAAATGGGCATTCCTGATTGCAGGTATCGGGATGCTTTTGAGTGTAATTGTTCAGAAGCTATTTCATCACAAATATGTATTGGATCCCAGGGGGGAAGTGCTGGGGCTGGTGCCAAAAGAGTCGCCCAAAATTGCCACTAAGCCTTTTGTGGTTGTTGGAGGACTGATTGTGCTGTCTTTTTTAATGATAGGGCTGCTTTATGTAGATGCCAAAATAGTCAATTATCTTACTTATTTACTTATTGCCGCCGTATCGTTTATTGCATTTGTTATTTTTTCCGACAAAACGTTAAATGGTATTGAAAAGCAGCGCATAGGCGTAATTTTCATTACCGCATTTTTCGTTATCTTTTTCTGGAGCGCATTTGAGCAGGCCGGGGCTTCCCTTACTTTTTTTGCGGAGGAACAAACACAAAGGGATCTGGGCTTTTTTGTAATTCCGGCCAGCTTTTTTCAATCGCTTAATTCCATTTTTGTAATTGCATTTGCCCCGCTGTTTGCATGGCTCTGGCTCAGGCTTGGTAAAAAAGATCCTGCCTCACCTACCAAAATGGCGATAGGATTAGCCTTACTGGCACTGGGTTATTTATGGATAGCTTTTGGGGTAAAAAACGTACAGCCCGGTATTAAAGTTAGTATGATATGGCTTACAGGCATGTATCTGTTGCATACATGGGGCGAATTGTGCCTGTCGCCTATAGGCTTGTCGCTGGTAAATAAATTAGCGCCTTTTAAATTCGCTTCTTTATTAATGGCGGTATGGTTTTTGGCCAATGCCGCTGCCAATAAGCTGGCCGGAGTGTTAAGCGCCCTGTATCCGGAAGCCGGAAGAACCACTTCTTTTTTAGGTTATCAAATGCATGATATGCACGACTTTTTTATGCTGTTTGTATTCATGGCAGGTATAGCATCTTTGCTGTTATTTTTCCTCACCAAGAGATTACAATATATGATGCATCAGGATAAATAATCTCCTTTTTTATACCTGATTTCACGAACTTCAACCTGAGCGTATGTGGAAAAATCATCCTAAAGCACTCCCGTTCTTATTTTTTTCTGAAATGTGGGAGCGTTTTGGTTATTACCTCATGATCGGCATTTTTACTTTATACCTTAAGGATGTAAAAACGGGTTATGGCATGACGGAGGCCGAATCGGCCGACTTATACGGAACTTTTATAGCGCTTGTATTTTTTACACCGTTCCTGGGCGGACTGATAGCCGACCGCTACCTGGGTTACAGGAAATCCATTATCACCGGCGGTTTAATGATGGGAACCGGCTACTGCCTGATGGCCGTTCATGATATAACAATGCTTTACGTTTCCATGACCCTGGTTATTGCGGGTAATGGCTTTTTTAAGCCCAATATCTCTACCCTCCTGGGTAATGTATACTCTACTCCGGTTTACAAAGCACGGAAGGATGAAGGCTACAACATCTTTTATATGGGCATCAACATAGGCGCCTTTGTCTGTAATTTTTTTGGAGCGGCGCTCTATGTTATGATGGGATGGAGCTACGCTTTTATTGCAGCCGGTATAGGCATGTTCATTGGTGTGGTGGTGTTTCTGACAGGCACGAAACACTATGCTGCTTTTGATATCAAAAAAGAGCTGCAGCCAACCGATATGTCTTTTACCCGCATTGTTTTGCTTATTCTTTTGCCCTCTGTTATTGCCGGCGCAGCAGGGTGGATGCTGCCGGGATTAATATGGAACAGCACTTTATTCGGCTCACCTTCTACCGATGCATTTATTTTTGCCTGCATACCGGTTATTTATTTTTATACCTCTCTATATGCTAAAGCCGCAAAAGAAGAAAAGCGACCTATTCTTGCTTTGTTGGCCATATTTGCAGTAGTGATCTTATTTTGGGCGGTATTTAAACAGAACGGCTCTGCACTGAATACCTGGGCCGACCGCTATACCAACCGGGAGGTTAAAGGCACACCGGAAAAGGTTTTTGAAACATTAAGGTTTTCACAGCAAATAGCTTACACAAAAGATTCCGTGCCCTTATATGATGAACAGTTTCGTTTACAAAAGAAAGATGGAAAGATCATCCGTACTTATGATTACTCATCCTATTTTAAAAATATGAAACCGGAATCGCTACCCGAACCAGGCAGCAGCATCAGCGTATGGGCCACTAACCTCAGCCAGTCTATTAACCCGGGATGGGTGATTATTTTTACGCCGCTGATTCTTGCTTTTTTTACCTGGCTCCGGAAAAGGAACCGGGAACCTTCAACAGCAACAAAGATCACATGGGGTCTTTTTATCTCCGCGCTGTCGGCACTGGTGATGGTAGGAGCTGTGTATGCAAGTAATAACGGCACAGAAAAGGCCAGTACCTGGTGGCTGATCGTAAGCTATGGGGTAATTACGATTGGTGAACTGTTTTTAAGCCCTATGGGATTATCCATTGTTTCCAAGCTAAGTCCTGCCCGCATAACCGCATTAATGATGGGGGGATGGTTTCTCTCTACTTCAATAGGTAATAAACTATCGGGAGTGCTGGCAACCATGTGGGATGACTATGATCATAAGGCAAATTATTTCTGGCTCAATTTTGCTTTATTAATTGCCGCTGCCGCAGCCTGTTTTGCCATGCTTCGCTGGCTGAATACCATCTTAAAGGAAAAGGGAATAAATTAACAGGAAAGCTTTCTATACAAAAAAGTAACCGGCGTTGTATGACACCGGTTACACGCTATACCCTTTTGTTACCTGTTTTTATTTAGACATTCTGCTACGGTTTGCACCTCTTTTAAATCCTTCCATCTTTTTTATTTGTTCGGGCGTAAGAATGAGCTTCATGTCTTCACGCTGTTGTTTAAACGTTGCCGTAAGCTGTGCTTTTTTCTGATCTTCCGTCAAAGCAGCATCTTCACGAATGCCTTTTATCTTTTTTTGCGTATACTCCCTTAACGCCTTCATCCGGTCCGACTGATCGTCTGTTAATCCTAATGTGGTCTTCATTTGCTGCGACCTGTTTCCGGCAGTAAATTTACCTTTTTTACCCGTTCTCATCTGCTGCAGCTGTTCTTTCTGTTCTTTGGTAAAAACCTTGTCTGATTCGCTGCGGCGTTTATTATTCAAGGTCTGCATCTGCGCTTTATAATCTTTCATTGTAATAGTGGCTTCCTGCTTTTTAAGATCGGCTATGCCTGTCCGGTAGTCTTTATTGATTACAGCCAACTGATCCTGCTGCTCCTTTGTAAGGTTCAGTTTTTTATACCCGGCATTGTGCGGACTTTTATGTTTACCGGGATGGTGGCGGTATGCCCTGTTTTCTTTGTTAACCTGTTTGTTTGCTTTTTCCTGTGCATAAACAGCCGGGAAGGCTAATGCAAGTGCCAGTATTCCTATTGCAATCTTTTTCATGTATGAATTGTTTTTAGTGATACTGGATAGACCCTTTGTTTTTTCCGAAGTTTAATCACAAAAGGCTTAACCGGCGCGATACGCTGATTTATAACGGAAAGCAATAAATTATTTAACCTTGTTTAACTTTGGGAGAGGTTGCAGGGTATAAGGTATAAGGTGTAGGGTATAAGGTGCTCACTATTCACCAAGCAAATTAACATCACTTCAACAACTCAAATAGCTGCCGGTATCTTACCTTAACAGTTATTTGTATCCTAACTACTACATCATGCATAAATTTATACTGCTCCCGGCATGTTTTTTAATTTCTTTTTTCTCTTTCGGACAGCAAAATGATTTTTTATCCTTCAGGAAAAAAGACCGCACCATCAAAAGCTATTTTAAAGGGATGCCTATTGCATTCATTCACCTCAACGGATCGGGTGTAAACGGCATCATTGAAAAAGTGTATAATGATACCATATATATTAAGCAGTATGATGTAAGAATGCTTCCTACTCCCTGGGGAACAAGGGTGCAGGATACGGTGGGTCACTATGATCTGCGGTTTCATTATACTGAAATAGCAGCCATACCCCGGCCGCCTAAAGCATTTGAGTTTGTACGCAATGGCACGCTCCTGATGATCGGCGGCGGCGGATACGCTTTCCTTCATACGTTTAACGGGCTGGTACAAAAAAGAAAGATATATCCTTCAACACTGCTTGTGTCCGGCGGTGTTGCTGCATTGGGCTTTACCATGCATAAGCTGCGAAAATATTATTATCCTATAGGAAAAAAGTACACAATGGAATATATAAAAATGACTTCGCCGGTGAAATAACCCCTAAGGCTGCTGCATTTGTTTTATTTTGCAGCTTTATTATTTGCATATTGTGAAAAATTTCTTGGTCCGCGTGTGGCGGTTCTGTAAAAGACTGTTCCTGATCCTTTTCATTTTACAATTTGTATATATTATTATGCTGAAATGGATCAACCCTCCTGTGACTCTTACACAGTTAGGCAGCCTGCTGGGTGGCAATGGGCTTAAACGGGATTATGTGGCCGCTGATAAAATTTCTCCCCATGCGGGCCTGGCTGTAATTGCTTCGGAGGACCAGCTTTTTACCGATCACAATGGATTTGACTGGAAAAGTATTCAGAAAGCGATTGAAAAGAACCAGCAAAAGAAGAACAGGATTGCAGGCGCATCAACCATTAGCCAGCAAACAGCAAAAAATGTTTTCTTATGGCAGCGCCGTAACTGGTTGCGTAAGGGACTGGAAACCTATTTTACATTTATGATTGAATGGATATGGGGCAAAGAGCGCATCCTGGAGGTGTATCTTAATGTAGTGGAAATGGGTAAGGGCGTATTTGGCATTGAAGCTGCCGCACAGTATTATTTTAAGAAACCCGCCTCGAAGCTCTCCCGAACGGAAGCGGCCATGATCGCTTCATCGCTTCCCAATCCTGTAAGGTATACCGTAAAGCCGCTTTCCCGTTTTGTAGCGGCACGGTATCCGTGGGTGTTATTGCAAATGAATAACCTGCAGGGCGACACGGATATTAAAAATGTTTTGCCGGGGGCCAAAGCCAGAACAACTAACTCACCATCGAAGTAAAGCGCTGCCCCAGGTAAAGCCACTCCCAAATGAGGCCAGGCACACAAGATCCCCTTCTTTTATTTTGCCTTTTTCCCAGGCTTCGCACCAGGCTATCGGTATAGATGCGGCAGTAGTGTTACCATATTGCTGAATGTTATTGTATACCTGGTCGTCTCTTAACCCCAACTGCTGCTGAACAAACTGGCTAATGCGCAAATTGGCCTGGTGCGGTATCAGCATATTGATGTCGGCCGGGGTAAGCCGGTTAGCCGTAAGCGCTTCCATTACTACTTCAGGCATTTTTACCACAGCCTTTTTAAATACGGCGGGCCCATCCATAAACGGAAAATTCTGCGCGTGATCAATCATGGCATGGCTCATAAACATGTTTGCTATTTCCGCATCATCAAAATCCGCCAGCTTTTTACCGGTCCAGTGGTTGGCATGTGTACCCGGATTATACATGGCTAACAGTTCGGCACTTTCGCCATCGCTGTGCAAATGCGTGCTTAATATACCCTGGTTATCATTGGTTGCGGGTTGTAATATTACAGCGCCGGCGCCATCTCCAAAAATAACAGATACATTGCGTCCACGGGTGCTGAAATCCAGTCCGAACGAATGTTTTTCACTGCCTATCACCAAAATATTCTTATACATTCCTGATTTAATGAACTGGTCGCCTATGCTTAGGGCGTATATAAATCCGCTGCACTGGTTACGAACGTCTAATGCGCCCACTTCTTTCATTTTCAAAGCGCGCTGCACCAGTACGCCACAGCCGGGAAAATAATAATCGGGGCTTAACGTGGCAAAAATGATAAAATCTATTTCCTGTGCCGTGGTACCGGCTCTTTCCATTGCTATTTTCGCTGCCTCTACCCCCATAGTGGTGGTGGTTTCGCCGGTACGTTCGGCATACCTTCTTTCTTTGATACCCGTACGTTCCTGTATCCATGCATCATTGGTGTCCATATATTTTGTGAGATCATTATTAGACACAACCTGTTCCGGAAGATACATTCCTATTCCCGCGATTTTTGTGCGCAACATAGCAAGCGTTTTAACGGTTAAAAAATAAAGCAATACCCGGTACTGCATTGGAAATATAGAAAGAATTGAGGGAAGCTCCTTGATTTTATTTGCTGTTTAACTGCATGGGCAGAACAACTTTGGTATCATCCCAGCCGATCCATAGCAATGCACCTTCTTCGTTTTCTCCGGTTTCTATAGTGAAAGCTTCTATAGGATTGGGTACCGGTATGGTAGGCACAGTGAATTTAAAAATATCTTTAGCGGCATCTATTATCAGTCCCCAGCTGTACAGGTCGCTGTTCAAAATAAGCGTCCATTCTGCCGGTTGGGGTATACAGTACAGCACATACCGGCCGGGTGGAACTTTTGTTTGCTGTATGATAACGGGCCCGAAAATTTCTATTTCAGTAGCTTCATTTGCTCCAAGCCGCCAGTGTTCGCCATATTTTACTACTGATCCGAAAATCTTTCTGCCGTTTTTTTGCGGCCGGCTGTAAATTACCCTGAACACGGGCAGGGATGCTGCTTTACCTATCATCTTCAGCTTGGGATATTCCGGAGGATAATATGCAATATCTAATGGTGATTTATCTAACAGGGATAATGTATTGCCGCCTTCCTGCCGGGGAACGGGCAAAACGGTGGAATCTGCCGGGGTTGTTTGCGATTGCGGGTTAGTATGGCAGGCACAGAGCACCGTACACAACAATATAATAAATATAATAACGATGCCATACAAATTGCAGCGCGAATGAGTCATATGCCAAGCCCGGTCTTTTATAATGCAACAAATGTACAGGTTTGGATGTTTACGAAAAAGCTAATAATGATCTATCCCGGTGCTTATGAGGCAGGAAAAAGAGACTGGAAATGCTGCCAGGCCATCTGTTTTAGGGTGGGGAAAAAAGCGGCATAGCATTCATGAAGCTCATAATAGTGCTTTTCAAAAATGGCAAAAGCCGGCGCGCTTTCCGTTAAATATGCAGCGCGGTGCACTAATCCTCCAAAGCTGTTTTGGATTCCCCACCGGTACCGGTAGTTATACAGCCAGTTCTGCTTTTCCATATAGGGGAGCATGGCGGCGAAGGGAGCAGGAAGCTGAGCAGTAAACCGGTTAAGCAGGGTGTAGGTTTCCTGCGAAAATTCCATTAGCTGGCCCTGGTTAAATTCATTGTTGTCATTGGCAAGGAAGTGATCGTATACCACATCCACAAAGGCGCCTGCATACAGGCGGTAATACGGACTAAAAAATCGTTTCGCCTGCCTTGTAGCTTCATGCGTATCTGTAAAAGCGTCAATGGCCCGGTGCAGCATGATCCCCTTCTGAATAAGCCCGGGATAATTTTCTTTCTTTTTGCCTTTCACAAAATCACTGATCATATTCCCCACCAGTATTTCCGGCTGACGAAACGACAAACAGGCATGAGCGAGATAGTTCATATGTGCTGATGAAGATATAGATGGTAAGTAAAGCCATGACGGCAAGCATTACATCTTTCTAATGTAAGATAATACCGGCATTTAGCCTCATTTTTATATTTCTCATATTATTAAGCCTTTAACAACTGGTTACCTGGGAAGAATTATTTTTGCAGGTACTAAATATGGATATATGCTGTTACAACCTGTTGAAACTATAGACACCATTACACCCGCCATTTTTAGAAAGCAATATTATGAGCCGCGAAAACCTTTAGTAATAAAAAGCATAGCAAAAGATTGGCCGGCATATCATAAATGGACATGGGACTATTTTAAAGAGGTAGCAGGAGATAAACGGGTGGGCATTTATAATAATAACAAGGGTGATGCCTATACCCCGGTGAACAGGGCCGATGACTATACCACTTTTAGCGCCTATGTTGATATGATCCGGAAAGGGCCGGCAGGCTGGCGCATTTTTTTGTTTAATATTTTTGATCATGCACCTCAACTGACCCACGATTTTGAATGGCCGGACGACTTAATGAATGGGTTTCTAAAGCGCTTCCCTATGCTTTTTGTTGGAGGAGCGAGTTCCGTTACGCACCTGCATTTTGATATGGATCTTTCGCATATTATGCATACACAATTCATAGGCCGGAAAAAGGTTTTGCTGTTCCCCTATGAAGAGCAGCACAAACTATACAGGAAGCCTTACGAAGTTTTAAGCCTGGCCGACTTTTCCCATTATTACAGGCACAATGGCACGCCCGATTATGAAAAGTTTCCTGCCTTAAAGCTGGCCAAAGGCTATGAGGTAACGCTGGAGCATGGCGATACTTTATTTATGCCGGCCGGTTACTGGCATCATATGGAATATTTGGAAAGCGGCTTTGCCATGAGCCTCAGGGCACTCCAGCAAGGTGTAGGCGGTAAGATAAGAGGCGCATGGAACTTAATTGGCATGCGTAATATAGATACCCTTTTAAAAAAAACCGCTCCGGTATGGTGGGATGATCTTAAGAAAGAAAAGGCCATGGCTGCCGCACAAAAGGCAATGCAGGAAGCAAAAGCTTAAATGAAACCGGTTAAGCTACGGAAAGGAAAAATGGACCTATAGCAGGAAACACATTCAACTTTTATTTGAAATATTAATACAATCATTTACTTTTGCATAAGAGATTACACTGATTAACACTGGTATTAATATCCAATCTTCCGCTCATTATTGTCCAGTCTCCGTTTTTTAAAATCTGATATTTTTTACAGTCAAATTCTATACCGTATTCAATATGGATTGCAACCCGTTTGCTGATCTGAGCAATGGGTAACAAATCAAAATGTTTTGTATTTATTAATGCAACCTGCATATCAACTTTTTCTTTTTGTGGTTTCAGAGGTAAGCACAGGCCGGTGATGTCTATCGCCGGCATTTTTGTTGACTAACACAACGATGCCTTATCGTTATTCCAAAGCCTGTTCCAAAACAGGCTGGTGTATAACCTGCCGGTATTAATAGTTTAAAAAAGCTTCGTACAGTATTTGCATGTAGGCCTTACCGGTAGTGAGCAGGCTGTCGGGCTGACCAAAGGATTTTTCTAACGGGTACAGCAGCCGCTTTGCCCGGTTATCAAATATCAGCGTGTCTTTTGCCGTTAGCCAGGCAAAGCCGTCATCGAAGGTATAGAATGCAAAGGGCTTCCTGCTGGGATTCAATAAGTCATTTCCCCATTTAAAAGCGGTATCTGTTATCTGCAACTGTTTAAGCAGGGTAGTGGCGATGTCGGTTTGTGAACCCATGCCGGCGATCTTTTGCCCCCGGTACGCTTCCTTCAGCACCTCTCCGAAAAAAATAAGTGGAATATGATACCGCGCAGGTTCATTAAACTTCCTGTCTCCGGGGAGATGGTGCCCATGATCGGCCACTAAAACAAAGAGCGTGTTTTTATACCAGTCCATTTTCTTTGCCGCTTCAAAAAACACCCCCAGCGAATGGTCGGTAAAATAGCAGGCGTTCTTAAACTGCTCATTATGGGAATCGCCCGCAAAAACAGTGGGCATGGGTACGGTAAAGGGCTCATGACTGCTTGAAGTAATGATGTAGGAAAAAAACGGCTGTGCAGGATGCTGCATTTCTGCTACATATTTATCTAACAGGCTCTTATCATCGGCTCCCCATTTATTGAACAATCCGGCATCCGAAAAATCTTCTAAACCCACGATCTGATCAAAGCCCGCACGATGGGCGATGGCATTAAAACGACCGAAGCTCAGCTCACCACCGTAATAAAATGCATTATAATAATTTTCTTTTTTAAGCATAAGGGAAAGGAAGGGCATCTGCTCTAGCTTTTCGGGCTGATTAACAATATTGGTTTGGGGTTGTGCAGGAAACCCGCCCAGCAAAGCAATAATGCCCTGGTCGGTGCGTACGCCACTCGCGTATATATCTGTAAATAAAATCCCTTCCCCGATCAGCTTACTCATATTAGGCGCCACACCGCTATCTCCTCCAAGCTCCTGTATAACACCGGCAGTAAAGCTCTCTAACTGGATAAAAACGATGTTAGGCCTTTGCTGCGTTAATATAAACCGGGTTGAATCATCACTATACTTTTGGTATAAATGACCAACTCTTTCAGCCGCTTCACCAGCGGGTAAATACGTGTATATGTTTTTTTGCCCGCTATGGCGGTTCTTTAAAACACTACTGCTGAGATGCCACGGAGTATTTACTGCGGCATGATTGGCTACCGGGTAAGCGCTGAAATAAGCCACGCTTTCATTGACCGGTATTTGCTGCCAGCCACCACGGATGCTTAGAAAAATGAATACAGGTATCAGCAGCAGCTGAACGGAATATGCGATCTTTTCATGGCTCAGTAATTTTCCTGCCGGTATCTTCATTTTGTTTACCAACAGCCGGTATATAATGCCCGCAGCAACAAGCTGAGCCAGCATGATCAGCAGGAGAACCAGCAGCGGGGCAGATTTGCTGGTTTCAAAAGCTTCGGCAGGGTGCGCCAGCATAGAAACGGCGCGGTAATTGAGCTTTACGCCCCAGTTCTCATATATACCCAGATCGCCACCGGAAATAAGCGTAGTTGTCAAAAGCAATAGCCAGGTATAAATTTTTAATGCCTTTTTAAAGAACAAAGTTTTAGTAAACTGCTGGGCAATGAATAAAAGCAGCGGAATAGCTGCAAAATAGCCGGTCATGGACAGGTCGAGCCGTAATCCATATACAAAAGCCTGCAGCATTTTCTCCGGTCCGGCTTCCCGAAACTGGCTGTAGTAATACAATACAAATACAAGGCGCTGCAGGAAAAAAACAAGTACCCAAAAAAGGTAGTACCTCAAAAAAAATAAAAGGGGTGCTGTTTTCCGCCAGTTGAATAAAGGGCTGCCCATGAATCGCTCCAATGCTTTACTTAAATAACAATTTACCTGCAAATTAAGTGTTATTATTAAGGCATGAATTTTTAAATGATCTGTAACTTTATTGAATCTGCAATAGCCGATGGAAACGTATGGAAAGATATTACTGGTTGCCATGCCGGCGTTTTTGATACTGGTATTGTTTGAAAAATGGTACGGCTGGAAAAAAGGTAATGACACCGTGCGCAATATGGATATGATCAGCAGCCTGAGCAGCGGCGTTACCAATGTTACCAAAGATGTGCTGGGACTGAGCATTATTGTTATCTCCTACGAATGGATGTACGACCAACTGGCAGTAGTGCACGTAAAAAACGCGGTGCTTACCTATGCTATCGCTTTTATTGCGCTGGATTTTTCGGGCTACTGGACGCACCGCATCGCGCATGAATACAATTTCTTCTGGAACAATCATATCATCCACCATAGCAGCGAGGAGTTTAATTTGGCCTGTGCTCTGCGCCAGAGCATTTCAGGGATTATAAGCATTTTCGTCATTTTTCTTTTACCCGCGGCGCTATTGGGCGTACCCGGGCAGGTAATTGCTATAGTGGCGCCCCTGCACCTGTTTGCTCAATTCTGGTACCATACACAGCATATCGGCAAAATGGGTTTCTTAGAAAAAATTATTGTTACCCCTTCGCATCACAGGGTACACCATGCCATTAATAAGGAATACATAGATAAGAACTACGGACAGATCTTCATTTTATGGGATAAATGGTTTGGCACCTACCAGCCCGAACTGCCGGATGTTCCGCCCGTATACGGCATTACCCGGCCGGCACAAACCTGGAATCCTGTTAAAATTAATTTTCAGCACCTTTGGCTGCTCATTACAGACGCCTGGCGAACCAAAAGCATGAAAGACAAATGGCGCATCTGGCTAATGCCTACCGGCTGGCGCCCTGCCGATGTAAATGAAAAGTACCCGGTATACAAAATTGAAGATGTGTATCATTTTGAAAAATATAACCCTGCCAGTTCAACGGCATTGCAGGCCTGGAGCTGGGTGCAATTGTTAGTGCTGCTTGCTTTTGTATCTTATTTATTTGCCAACATCGCCTCCATAGGCAGCCCGGGAATTTTCATTTACGGGTTATTTATTTTCCTGCATGTGTATGCTTTTACCGATTTGGCCGACGGGAACGTATCCGCACTGGTATGGGAAAGCCTGAAAAATATTTTTGGTATCACCATTCTTTACCGGCAGGGTGGCTGGTTTGGCGCCGGGGATGGCAATATGGTCATCAATGCCCTGCTGATCCTTTATTTTATAGCGGCCACTTTTACTACCGCATGGTTTGTTTACCGGAAGCAAATTCATCAACCGTAAACCTTTGTATATCTTTGCAAGATGCAGCCGGCAAAAAAAACAAATATTCGTGATCTAAGCCTGGAGGAGATACAGCAATATTTCGAAAAAGCGGGGGATAAAAAATTCAGGGCCAACCAGGTATATGAATGGCTTTGGCAAAAACACGCTCATAGCTTTGAGGCAATGACTAATTTGAGTAAAGCCCTGAGGATCAAGCTAAGCGAAGATTTCAATTTGCCTGCCTTAACCGTAGACGCCTCCCAGTTTTCGGCAGATGGCACTATTAAAAGCCGTTTCAAAACGGTTGATGGCCACCTGGTGGAGGGCGTGCTTATTCCAACCGAATCAAGACAAACGGCCTGTGTATCTTCCCAGATTGGCTGCAGCCTGAGTTGTAAATTCTGTGCTACCGGCTATATGGACCGGAAGCGTAACCTCCATTTTGACGAGATCTATGATGAAGTGGTATTAATCCATCAGCAGGCGGAAAAAACATATCAAAAGAAACTGAGCAATATTGTTTTTATGGGAATGGGCGAACCACTGCTCAATTATAAAAACGTATTAAAAGCCATTGAACGTATTTCATCGCCCGATGGACTGGGAATGAGTCCCAGGCGTATTACTGTTTCTACTGCCGGTGTGGCCAAAATGATCAGGCAACTGGGAGACGACCAGGTAAAATTTAAGCTGGCGCTTTCCTTACATGCCGCTAATGATAAAAAGCGGCACGAGATCATGCCTATCAATGATACCAACAATATTAAATCGTTAATAGATGCGCTGAATTACTTTTATAAGCAAACGCACAATGAAATTACCTTAGAATACATTCTCTTTAAGGATTTTAATGATTCGCTGCAGGATGCGGATGAGCTGGTAAAAGTATACCGGCAGATACCGGCGGATTTAGTAAATATTATTGAATATAATCCTATAGACCTCGCCAGTTTTTCAAAGCCCGATGAAGCTACTACTGAAAATTTCATGCAGTATCTTGAAAGGAACAGGGTGAATGCAAGGCTGAGAAGAAGCAGGGGAAAGGATATTGACGCGGCGTGCGGGCAATTAGCAAATAAAGAAAACCATTGATCTTTCACAACTATTACCGTATTGTACGGTAAACTTTTTAACATGAGTAAAAAACCATTCGATAAGTTCATTAACAAGGTGGAGAGTGGCGCAAAGAAAAAAGAAAGAATACGCCAGGAGAAAAAGAAGATCAGAGCTGAGAAGAACGCGTATTTTGATGAGCAAAAAAAATTAGCGCGTGAAAGAAGGGCCGGAGGCAGGACACAGGTTGCAGGGGACAGGGAACAGGGTACAGATTACAAGGTTAAGGGTAGAGGGTTGAGGGTTGAGGGTAAAAAGAACGAAACACCACAAAGCAATGTTTCCGGGGTGCGAAAAGCGGGCAGCAGAAACGGGGATATAAAGCATAAGCCCGGCTTAAAAAAAGGGGGAAGAACAACAACAAGTTCCGGAGAACAGCATTCAGGGGATAAAAGAGAGCATAAAGGTTACAGGTTTCAGGATACAAGTTCCAGGATACAGCATACAGGTTACAGGAAGGAAGGAAGAGAAGAGCACGGAAGCGGAAAGCAAGTTGTAGTAAATAAGGCCCGGGAAGCAAAAGCAGGCACCGGGGAACGGATTTCAGGCAATAAAGAACAGGGCAGAGCCTCCGGGATACGGAAGCATGATGACGGTCGCCGCGATAGCACGGATCGTACAGCAAAATCTATCCATAAAAAAACGATACAGGCCCCGAAAAAATCTATACCCGGTAATAAGCAACCTTCACCAGGCGATGCGGCCAAAGATCAAATGCCATTAAACAAATTCATAGCGTGGAGCGGGGTTTGTGGCAGGCGGGAAGCGGCCGGCCTGATTAAAGCCGGCAAGGTGATCGTAAATAACCAGGTTATTAAGGAGCCGCCTTTCAGGGTAAGTCAAAGCGACAATATTAAGGTAAATGGCAAGAAAATAGCCATACAAAAAAACCTGGTGTACATCCTGCTTAATAAACCTAAGGATTATATTACCACCACTGATGATCCTGAAGGACGTAAAACCGTAATGGACCTGGTAAAACGGGCAACTGAGGAACGAGTATTCCCGGTAGGACGCTTAGACAGGAATACAACTGGCGTGCTATTGCTTACCAATGACGGAGAACTGGCACAACGGCTCACCCATCCGAAATATGAGGTAAAGAAAATTTATGAAGTTCGGGTAGACAAACCTGTTACTAAGGCGCAGTTGGATAAAATTGCCAGTGGTATTACGCTGGAAGACGGATTTATTCAGCCGGATGCTGTAGCTTACGCCGACTCAAAAGATAAAAGCATCGTAGGCATAGAAATTCACAGCGGCAAAAACCGGATCGTGAGACGTATTTTTGAACACTTAGGATTTAAAGTAAAAAACCTCGACAGGGTGATGTATGGCATCTTCACCAAAAAAAATGTAGACAGGGGCAAGTGGCGTCTGCTTACGGAAAAAGAGATCCGCTTACTAAAGCACCTGAATACTTCTTTCGGCAACAAAAAAACTTCCTGACCTGCTGTGCAAAAATTAAAACCCGAAATTATTTTTGAAGATGAGGCTATTGTTGTAGTCAACAAACCGTCTGGCTTATTGTCGGTACCCGACAGGGAAGGAAAAGAAATCGCCTTAAAACAATTATTGCAACAGAAATACGGCCAGATATGGACGGTGCACCGCTTAGATAAAGATACGAGTGGCATCATTGTATTTGCCAAAGATGAGGTTAGCCATAAGTTTTTATCGAAGCAGTTTGAAGGTAGGGAAGTAGAAAAATATTATACCGGCCTGGTGCATGGTATTCCTTCTGCCGAAAGCGGTTCGGTTGATGCCGCCATCATGGAGCACCCTGTAAAAAGGGGACTGATGGTAACCAATAAAAAAGGCAAGCCTGCGCTTACAGACTATACGCTCACCGAAAGCTTTGGCAATTTTTCATTAATGCGGTTTCGCATACACACGGGTCGTACGCACCAGATACGGGTACATATGAAGCACATAGGCAACCCCATAGTATGTGATCCCTTATATGGAAATGGTGAGCCTGTAATGTTGTCGGCAATCAAAAAGAAATTCAATCTTTCAAAGAAAGAGGACGAAGAAAAGCCATTGTTTAACCGCTTAGCGCTTCATGCTGAACAATTGCAATTCACGGATGCTAAAAAGCAAAAGCGTTTGCTTGAAGCGCCACTTCCAAAAGATATGCGCGCCTTTCTGCAGCAGTTGCGAAAATGGAAAGGCTGAATGCTCCGCATGTTGCTTCTTCTCCCTGGCTTCCTATTCAACTTGCATCAACAGCACCCCGATATTTTACGTTCCGGGATATTTCGTGTACTGATGAATTTCCACTTTTAGTAAACATGCATCCCCATATAATGGTAATATTGCCATTGATAGCAGTAAATAGTAACCGTTAATAAAAATCAATTCATCATGGATAACAAATCAGAAGCCGGAGAGCTGGATGTGCGGGTGCTTATTCCTATTGAAAGGCATAAAACGTTAATACAACGCTTCAGGGAACTGCCTGTTGGCGATAGCTTTGTCTTTATCAACGATCATGATCCTCTACCACTTTATTATGAATTCCGCTCCATTTATGGAGATGTGGTAGGATGGGAATACCTCAACCGGGGTGGAAGAGAATGGAAGGTGAAAGTTACCCGTACAGAAGCTTCGCAGGGCAGGACATTTACGGACATATCTACCCTGCTCGACCTTCGGAAAGCCCGTGAAGGGGAGTGGAAACAAATTGTATTCCATCGCTATGGCATGATGGAGCAGGGCGATACGATGGAGCTCATCGCTGAGAAAGACCCTAAAGACATTCATGGCATTTTCGTTAATAAGTTTGAAGGAAAGCATTCCTGGATATACAAAAAGCAGGAACCCGGTGAATACGTTGTGCACATTACAAAAAAGGTAAAGAGCGGCCTGGGAGAAGATGGTTTCTCGGTAGTCAATGAGTTTGACATCCGGCCCTTTCCACCAACAGAACGTCATGAAATGTTTTATAAAGCCTTTGCCGATATAAAACCAGGTGAAGCTTTTGAATTCATCAACGACCATGATCCGAAACCGCTTTATTACCAGATGGAAGCAGAAAGCAAGGAGCCTTTTAAATGGGAATACCTTCAGAAGGGACCCGAAGAATGGAAGGTGCGGGTGATCAAAACAAAAGGATAGCTGCTTACTCGTGCAAAATCATAGTCGTTAAGCTAAGGTTTTTTGTTGATCTGTAAAGATTGATAATGAGTTTGTTTATTTTTTGGTGCAAGGCATACACAATCTATTATCATAATTTTTGTCCCGCGAGACGCCGTGTGCCACGAAAAGGCCGGTGAGTTTCAACCATTTATTTACTCTACAGACTGATTATTATTTAGTTGAAATCAAAAGTTCTCCACAATCAATCTTCAGATAATTATTTTCCCGGCGGGTCATCATAGCTTACTATTGAATGCATAATGGGGCTTTAGCGAGACCCCAAAATGCAGACTTTAGAAAGAAAAATGTAAATTTAAACATCTCTCGTTCCCTTATCCTTGTTTGTGTATGAACAAATGCCCGCTGCTCCAGGAACGGGAACATTTCTAATCTCTATACTTCCGGGCGGTAATAACATAGCTTGTTTCATCGTTAATATTTTCAGGATTTATTTGTGCAATTCGTTATTCAATTAATCGATAACTTTTGAGATCTTAACATTGCGTACTCCGATTTCACTCAGGTTTAAAGCAAAACTTTTAACATCAAGTTGATTACGATAAGACACCAGAGTATTCTGTCCGGCTATTTCGGTGTCGATAATAGTGCCGCCCAGTTTTGCATTTGCTTTAACCAGTATCCGAACTGTAAAAGGTTTGTCAACACCCATGATGTTTTCAATGGCGTAGTTGTGAACCACGCTGGGATTTCCTCCCATTCTGATAGATTTTTGCCCTTCAGAAAAACCATCGCTCACCGCATCGGCATAATGCGCTGTTAAAGCCGCTGTATTAATTTGCATCTCGCATCCTTTCTGATCGCTGCCAGAAGCCGGCAAAAACGAAACTGCCAGTTTACCATTTTTCTTTTTTTGCGGAACTACGTCGAAAGTGATAATGAAATTTTCGTCCTGCAGTGGGAATTTTAATTTTGATTCAGCATTTTTAGCCAACACTACTGCATCACCGGTAGTTGGAATTACCTCTTTCATCCATTTCGTTCCAACTCTCCCATCAGGATACTGTATAAGTTCATGAATCAGGAATGGGCCACCCCATCCACTGATGGGCATCCAGCCTGCCATTACATAACGGCTATCACCAATGGGCGAAACCGAAGGAACGTTTACACCGTTATAAAAATCTTTTCCCTGTGCAACCACATCTATCCAGGGTTCATTTTTTCCTATCGGTCTTCTCCATAACGAGGTGAAGCCACCTACAACGTATTCATATTTACCCCACTTAAAATCGAACGTACAATCGCCACCTAATGGAAATTCCGGGTCTGTGCAATACCAGCCACTATCAAGCGCTGGCGACTCCCAGGTTCCTTTAGACCTGAAGTTTCCATACATTTTCAACTTCCCTTCCGGCGTGGTAAATACACTTGGGTTTTCACTGTAGTGAAAAATTAAACCACTCTTTTTGAAATTGCTGACATTGTCTTCACTTACAGAGTAGGTAGCTCCTGCGGGAAAAGATGTTTTTGGATCTGCCTTGAAATACCCTGTTCTTTTGTACTGATTAAAGTACGCCGCGATGGCAGGATAGGTCGTAAGCGAATCCGGATAAATACGCGATGTATGCAACCCGTAAGAAAGATGGAGTTTGCCGTTGTAAACGAATGGTGTACCGGTTCCAAAAGTTTCCCACTGCTCTTCGATAGGAGTTGCCGCTTCATGTTCTGTCCAGGTAATAAAATCTTTAGTAGAAAAGTGTTCAAAATAGTGACCGCCCACACCCAGTTTACTGGCGTGATGTCGTCTATCATAAAGATAGAATACATGATAGCGGCCATCGTGGAAAATAGTAGCCACATCCCCCACCCAGCTATTGTGCCCACGGGGCGTCCAATATAACAGTCCGGGCATTTTATCAATATTTCTATTGTTATCCCTTTCTACAATCATACCTGGCAAATAAATGCTTGCTTCACTTACTACTGCAGGGTTGATATTCCATGAGCGCCTATGCCACCAATGCGGATATCCGATAACAAAATCGTTATCCATCAGTTCATTGTCTACATACAAAGTCCAATGTGATTTCGTAAAGTGTACTACTACTTCATGTTTTCCCCAGGGATTTTTCAATGCAGCCAGCGGGTGACCCACCTCCAGATTGCGGGAGAAAATGTTGCTCCCTGGCGAGTGGAGTGTTACACCCGCTTCCAACACCGGCAAAGAGCCATCGGGCATTACGGAAGCCGGATAGTTTTGGCCGTCGCGTTTTTGGGGATCTGCCTGCCTCAACTTAACAGATATCAGCCCCGGAACTTCCAGTAACATTTGCTCCCCGGTAAAGGGCTGCAGATTTACCGACATTTTAATGGTAAAACTTTCATGTTTGCTATTTTCAGTAGCTATCACACCCTTAGGCTCGCTTACACTCAATGTGGTATAAGGTGCAGCCCGGGCAGTAAAAGTAAAGTAGGGACTGAGTGTGTGCAGCTTTGCAGACACATGTTTTTTTTGTGCAAATCCTGTTTGCAGTAAGCACAAACCGGCAAGTACAATCGAAAAAATGCTCTTCATTGTGATGATTTTTGGCTGATAATGTGAATTAGAAGTTTATTTACTGTGATACATGGTATGCCAGCTATTATTTTTTGCTGGCTGCCCAGGCCGATTTTAAAGCGTGAATAGATGCATTTACATTGACTTCTCCATTAGATGATAAAGAGTAGAACCTGGTTTCGTCTGGCCTAAAGCAAGAAGTCATTACCACTAGTCCATCATTTGCGTATATCTCCACCGTAGTTCTGTCTACCAATACTCTTAATTTGATTTTTCCATCAACGGCTGCCAGCTTCGCTTCGCCCATATTGTTGGTTTCGTTCACGTTTGTTCTAACAAAAGCCTTCCAATGATCTGGTGGAAAGCCGCTTTTTTCTGCCTGGCCGCCGCATCGAAGTATATTTTTAACTGCATCGTAATGGATGGTAGCACCTCTTACACCCAACTCGAAAGAGCTGGACTTTTTAAGATCTATCTCCAAATCAAAATCATATAGGTCTCCTTTAAGTTCACTCAAAGGATTCTCAGCCTGACCACTAAGCGATTTTTGAAATTTGATTTCAGCGTCATAAAGATCTTTGATCTCTCTTACAGGCGTTCTCAACAAACGAATTCCCTCAGGGGTGGTCTTTAACTGTAGTTCAGTAGGAAAGTTCATCTGTTGCTCGAAAGGCATACCCGGATATTTGTTGGTGGACAACCAGGCTATCTGGATCTTACGCGCCTCCGGAGCGTTATTCCAAATTTGCGGCGCATATAAATTATTGCCATAATCGCCAACGATCGTCCCTGTTTCAGGTTTGAATGTTATGCCATTAAATGTGCCTACTACGTAATTACCATTGGCGCCTGAAAACACCCATTTTTTAATGTTCTTATTACCATCAAGCGGGAAAGGTTCAAACCCCGGACATTCTGCAATACGATCGAGCGTCAATGTTGATATTTGCTCCCAATCACGCAGATTAGAAGAAGAGAATAGTGCAAACTCATAACCTTTATCCATATAGATAGACATGATCCATTTCTCTGAATCTTCATCCCACACTACTTTAGGATCTCTGTTCTCATTATGAATATTCTTGATTACCGGGTTTTGATCGTAATATGTAAATGATTTTCCGCCATCTGTACTATATGCAATGCACTGCGTACACTTGGGGCCTAACCCTTCATTGGGCCTGCCTCCATTGGTAATAAATGCCAGGATCGGCTTCTCTTTTCCCGTCTGAAACCCGGATACATTATGTTCGTCTACCACGGCAGAACCTGACCAACAGCCTGCCCAAACTTTGTGGGGTGTTATGTGAGAGGGAAGTTGCTCCCAATGTATCAGGTCTTTGCTGACAGCATGTCCCCAGTCCTTGTAAGCACCAGGGCGGTGTGGCGGCATGTACTGAAAAAATAAATGGTAGGTTCCATCATAATACACCAATCCATTGGGATCGTTTATCCAGTTTTTCTTTGCAGAAAAGTGAAACTGCGGTCTGTATTTTTCATTATAGTACTCAGGTAATCCATCGCTCTGCAAGGCTGCCACACCAAACAAAGCCGCAGACTCATCATCTTCCAGGTATTTATTATAAACGGCAATTCCGTCAATCCATCCTTTAAATGTAGCCTTGAGTATGTTTTTTGCATTGTCTCCATTAATATATGGTTCCTTAAATTCGGCTCCAATCAATACCGGATGATTGTTCCATTGTCGCAAGTCTCCTTCCGTAATTTCTTCGTCACGTAAAATACCGTTTACATACAACTCAGATTTTTTGCCGTTAAAACGGAACATAATGGCCTGCCAGTTGAGTACTTCATTCTCAGGTATTTTATGCTTCAGCAGGTGCGTTCCCGCAATATCGTCGCTCCCGATCATTGCTTCTATGAAGGTTCCTTCCCCATCGTGCCTGCGTAATACAATTTTGTACGCAACACTTTGATCATTGCCCGATTTGCCTAACACCGGACTGTATTCTTTTAAGGAATCCAGTTTTACTTTTGCAAATAAGGTAATGCCTCTCCCACCAATATTCAATTCTCCATCTGCTCCCTGCCCTGCACTTAACCAGGATGTACCATCAAGATATACGGCTTTACCATCATGCGTTCTTCCTTTTGTTTCCAGCTTTTCATCACCAGCGCTGGTTACGAACTTTACTGCACCTTGCTCCTGTAACTTGCTATTGAGTCCGGCCTCATCGTTTAAGCCGGCAAAAGACCATACGGCTACTGCGCCTGTATTGGCAGGCTTGTTGTTACACGACGCATACAGTAACGATCCAACCAAAAAATAAGATAGTAATACCCTCATGAAACATTTTTTAAATTTATACAAATCAATAAATCCGTAATAAAAGAGATATTAAAGCCAGATTATCACATCGGGCTTTACGACCGGTAACAACATCCAATTACAAGCTAACAACTATTGCTAATTACCGGAGGGTCAAATATCCTTTCATTTATAGAATATTTAATAAAATTACCAGTGTAAATATTCCTCTTGTTTTAATCCATTTAAAATTTACAGACGAGAATATATACTGCGTAGATCCTTCTGATATCGATTATATAAAAACACTTAAAATTGAAAAAGGCAAAACGGGTATTATTTGCGCCAATGATTCAACTGCCGCTTTGTTGTTATCATCATTAGAAAAGATTGATGTTAAGATTACTTCGGATTGTTTAATATGCGGTTTTGATAATATGAAATATTCCCAACATCTTAAATATCCCCTTACCACATATATTCAGCCTTGTGAAGAAATGGCGAGTATCAGTATTGAATTGGCGATAAGACGTATAAAAAACAATAATCACATCCCAATGACTGTGAATCTTATAGGAAAAATAATCGAACGAGAATCCACTATATTCAATCTAAAGCCATTTCTCAGCCAATGAAATTTTTTGCCAACCCAATCTAAATGACAAGTGCCAAGGATTAATAAAAGAAATAAGCAGTAACCTGTTACATAGTGAGACTTTGGGGGACACCGGTGACTTTCAGAAATTTTTACCTCCCACGGAAAAAGCCTGTGATTCCCCGTACAGGGGCTTTACAATTTTTGGTATTTGCAAAAATCAGTGCAACAGCAGCCGACATTCCTTCAATAACGCTTCTTTATTAATAGCCGCGGTACCTACTATTTCGCATACCAGCCCACCGGCAATATTAGCGGTTTCCGCCATCAGCTTCACGTTTCGTGTGGCGGCATATACCAGGGAGGCAACGGCTATCACTGTATCGCCCGCGCCGCTCACATCGGCTATATTACGGATATGCGATGGCACTATACCCCCGGCGTTACCCTGCCTGTAAAACACTCCCTTTTCAGAAAGCGTAATGAAAGAAATGTGGTGTTGTAGCTTTTCTACTAATGCCGCATGAATATCCTCCAGCAATTGTTCATCCACATTGCCGGCAATGATGTTAAGCCCTTCCATCGCTTCCTTTAAATTGGGCTTAAAAATATCCACTCCTTTATACGCGAAAAAATTTTTTCGCTTGGGATCAACTGCGGTAATAATGTGGTTGTGCCGGCACAGGTCAATTATTTTTTGTATCGCCAGTTCCGTAAGCACCCCCTTATTGTAATCTTCTATGATAATTACCTGCGGCTTTTCCTGAGCTATATAATGCTGCACGGCCAGTATCAGCCGGTTCTCGTCTTCATAGCCCAGGTTACCGGTAACTTCCTGGTCTAACCGCATCATTTGCTGGTTGCGGCCAATAACGCGGATCTTATTGGTAGTGATCCGCTTATCGCTTTGCAATAAAAACGTGGTATCAATGCCCTGCTCCGTAAACATTTTCTGCAGGGCATTCCCATCATCATCGTTGCCCGTTACCGATATCACCGATGCCTTGCCACCCAGCGAGCAAATGTTCAGCGCCACATTGCCTGCACCACCAATACGGTATTCTTTTTTATTTACAGCCACAACGGGCACGGGTGCTTCGGGTGATATACGGTCTACCTTCCCCCACATATAGGTATCCAGCATCACATCGCCCACTATGCCCACTTTTATATTTTTAAAGGACTCAAAAAGGTTTGCTACATCGTTCATGCCTTAACGGATTTTAAATTTGAGATGGCGATCAGCTATTAGCTCTCAGACCTCAGATTTGGAATTTCGGAAGTTTATGGTTTTTAATTTTTTGTTGTGCTCTTCGGATTTCAAGCTTAAGATTTCGGATTTCATATTTGAGATTTCTTTGGTTCTTGTCTTTTAGTGCTTTGCATTTCTCCCTGCAACATGCAACTTGTAACCTGCACCACATTTTCACATTCTCACATTTCTCACATTCTCAACTGCTCAAATGCTCAACCTTCGTCTCGCTAAATAATACACCGGAATGCCCAGCAAAATAATACCCAAACCCGGAATGGTATAGTTGCTTTCAAAAATCAGCAGCAATATGGCCAACGCAGTGGCAGCCAGTATATATACCATGGGCAGTACCGGGTAGCCGAATGCTTTATAGCTGCGCGGAATGCCAGGCTGTTTTTTGCGCAATATATAAATACCCGCTATGGTAAGCACATAAAACACCAGCACGCCAAATATCACCATGGCCAGCAAATCGTTATAGCTGCCTGTAAGGCATAACGCTGAAGCCCATATGCATTGTATCCACAGTCCGCGGCCCGGAACACTGTATTTATTCAAATTACCTGCCTTCTTAAAAAATAATCCATCCTTTGCCATGGTATAATAAATACGGGCACCCGCCAATATGAGTCCGTTGTTACAACCGAAGGTGGAGATCATGATCATTACCGCCACAATAAGCGAACCGCTGCCGCCAAATATTTTTTCGGCTGCCGCCACACCCACCCTGTCGTTAACGGCAAACGCAATTTCATTAAAAGGAAGCACCGCCAGATACATGAGGTTGGTAGCTACGTAAATAATGGTAACAATGCTTGTTCCGAGGAATAATGCCCTGCCTATATTTTTTTGGGGCGATTTAATTTCTGCTGCAATAAAGGTTACATTATTCCACGCATCACTGCTGAACAAAGTGCCTTTCATGGAAACAGCAACAGCACCGAACAGCGCCAGTCCAGACAGCAGCGTAGTAACCGTTTGTCCGTTTACATTAGCCATACTGCTGAACGTCCATGCATGCTGCCAGTTGGCATTCCACACTTCCGCTTTGGCGCCCATTAAAAAGCCAAATACGGTTAGCCCTACTAATGACAGGATTTTGATTAAGGTAAAGCTGGTTTGAATGATCTTGCCGTTTTTAACGCCACGGCTGTTTACATAGGTAAGTAACACAATAGAAGTAATGGCCAGTACCTGTGCGCCGGAAATGGTAAAGCGGCCAATGCTAAGTACAATATTTTGTTCACCGAAGGCCGGAATAAGATACGCGGTGAATTTAGCAAAGGCAACTGCCACCGCGGCAATGGTGCCGGTTTGAATTACGCCAAACTGCGTCCATCCGAATAAAAAAGCTACGAAGGGATTATACGCTTCCCGCAGGTAAACATATTGTCCGCCGGCCCGGGGAAACATGCCCGACAGCTCGCCATAACTCAGCGCGGCAATTGAAGTAATAATACCCGTCAGTATCCACATCATCACCAAAACGCCTGCGCTCCCCACATTACGGGCAATTTCGGCGCTCACGATAAATATGCCCGATCCAATCATTGACCCGGCCACCAGCATGGTAGCATCCAGTAAACCCAGCGTGGGTTTAAACTGCTTTGAGGTATTTTCTGCCATAAAAAATCCCGGAACTTTCCGGGATTTGAAGATAATACATTCTGCCGCTCCTGCCTGCTATTTTTTCTTGTCTTCGTTTTTATACATCGTGTTCAACCCGGCAATCACATCTTCCGTAATATTAAATACAGGGTCTTCATACAAAAAGATATTCGCGTTTCTCGAATACGAAAAAACATAAGTATAACCCCGTTCTTTACAGTAGCCCGATAAATAATCATTGATCTTTTTAAAAATGTCGTCGCGCATGATCATCGCTTCCTGCTGTACATCCTGCTCCGTTTTGCGGCGCTGATTTTCGAGGTATTGCAATTGCTGGTCGTATTCCTTCTTAAAAGCATCCGCTTCAGCCTGGGTAATGGCGTTTCCCTTTTGCAGGAAATCTATCCGTCGTTTATCCAATTGCTGATAGGCGCCGTTCAACTGGCGGTCTAACCCGTCTTTCTTCTTTTCAAAAGCTTCAATTTTACCTTTATAAAACTCAAATCTCGCGTCTATAGAATCTAAGTCAACATAAGCGATCTTTAACACTTTTGCCTGTGCTGTATCCCCGGAACGCACCTCAGTAACCAGTCCGCGCAACTTTGTGTTTTGTGTTTGATACTGGTAAAATAATATACCCGCAAGGATTAAAGCGATTGAGCTCAATACTATGGAAAGATACTTCATGCGTATTTTTTTGCAAATTATGGAATAAAAAAGGAGCAGAAGCCTGCAGCTCTGCTCCTGTTATATTATTTTAACAAACTATTCTTCTTCATCAAAGCTCATGGCTTCGCGGGTAGTTTGCAATAATTCGTATTCTTCCTTGCTGCCTACGATCACATTGTCGAATTCACGCAACCCTGTACCTGCAGGTATGGGGTGGCCGGTAATTACGTTTTCCTTCAATCCCAGCATATCATCAGCCTTACCCTGTATGGCAGCCGAACTCAGCACCTTGGTGGTTTCCTGGAACGATGCTGCGGAAATCCAGCTATGCGTACCCAGTGACGCCTTGGTAATACCCAGTAATACGGGCTTGGAAGTAGCAGGATTAGCGTCTCTGTATTCTGCCAGCTTCTTATCGCTCCTGCGAAGGATAGAGTTTTCTTCCCGCAGCTCGCGCAAGCTTACGATCTGTCCCGCACGCAGCTTAGCAGAATCGCCCGGCTCTGTTACTACCTTTTTATCGTATATCCAGTCGTTCTCTTCAATAAATTCAAAGCGGTCTTCCAGGTCTTCTTCCAGGAACTTGGTATCGCCCGGCTCAACAATTTCAATTTTCTTCATCATCTGCCTCACAATTACCTCAATGTGCTTATCATTGATGCGTACGCCCTGTAAGCGGTATACTTCCTGGATCTCATTCACCACGTATTCCTGTACGGCAAATGGTCCTTTAATATTAAGGATATCTGCAGGCGCTATCTGACCGTCAGATAAAGGTGTGCCCGCTCTTACAAAGTCGCCGTCCTGTACAAGAATCTGCCTGGTAAGCGGAACCAGGTATTTTTTAACTACGCCGTCCTTAGCTTCGATAATGATTTCGCGGTTACCCCGTTTTACCACACCAAAAGAAACAACCCCGTCAATTTCGGAAACAATGGCAGGATTGCCCGGGTTACGTGCTTCAAACAATTCCGTTACACGCGGTAAGCCACCGGTAATATCACGCAGCTTGCCCAGTACACGCGGAATTTTTACCAACACCTGACCGGCACGAACCTCTTCGGTTTCATCCACCACAATATGCGAACCTACGGGAAGGTTATAGGTTTTAACTTCCTTTCCTTCCACTATAAGCATAGGTATCTTGGTCTTATCTTTTGTTTCTATTACTACTTTTTCACGATGCCCTGTTTGCTCATCTGCTTCTTCACGATAAGTAAATCCTTCCAGTACGCTGTCAAATTTAATGGTACCGGCCTGTTCAGAAACAATAACATTATTGAACGGATCCCATGAGCAAATGATATCCCCTTTTTCTACTTTCTGGCCATCTTTTACATTTAAGGTAGCGCCGTAAGGAATATTATTAGTGATCAGCAGCCTGTCATTTTTTACATCAATGATCCTCATCTCACCTGTACGGCCAATTACAATCTGTACCTTCTCTCCCTGGTTATTGTCGGCAGTTACGGTACGTAACCCGTCAAACTGCACTGTACCATCGAACTTAGCGGCTAACTGTGAATCCACCGAAGCGGAACCTGCCACACCACCCACGTGGAAGGTACGCAGGGTTAACTGGGTACCCGGTTCGCCAATAGACTGAGCGGCAATTATACCTACCGCATCTCCTCTCTGTGTAAGATAACCCGTTGCCAGGTTAAGTCCATAGCATTTTACACACACACCACGCTTACTTTCGCATGTTAATACCGAGCGTATCTCTACCGTTTCTATCCCGCTTTCTTCAATGGTCTTCGCAATATCTTCTGTAATTTGTTCTCCGGCGCCAAGGATCAGTTCATCCGTTACCGGATTGTAAATATCGTGTACAGAGGTACGTCCTAATATCCGGTCATATAAAGGCTCAACAACATCTTCATTGTCTTTTAAAGCGCTGATCGCAATACCACGCAGTGTACCACAGTCTTCTTCATTAATCACTACATCCTGGGCAACGTCAACCAAACGACGGGTAAGGTAACCGGCATCCGCTGTTTTTAAAGCGGTATCAGCCAACCCTTTACGGGCGCCGTGTGTTGAGATAAAATATTCCAGTACATTCAGTCCATCCTTAAAGTTGGATAAGATCGGGTTTTCAATAATTTCTGATCCCGAGGAGCCACTTTTACGCGGCTTGGCCATTAATCCTCTTATTCCTGCCAACTGTTTTACCTGTTGCTTACTGCCACGTGCACCCGAATCCAGCATCATATACACAGAGTTGAATCCCTGTTTATCGGTTGCCATTTCACGTATAAGGGTTTCCGTAACACGGGTATCCACACGCGACCATATATCAATGATCTGGTTATACCGTTCGTTATTGGTAATAAGACCCATATTGTAGTTTTCCCAAACTTCCTTCACTTCATCTGATGCTGAATCTACCAGCTCCTGCTTCAACTGCGGAATAACAAGGTCATTAATATTAAAGGAAAGTCCTCCCTTGAACGCCGTACGGAAGCCTAATTGCTTGATATCATCAAGGAATTTAGCCGTTTTGGGAACATTGGTGATCTTAATGATATCGCCAATGATCTCCCGGAGCGATTTTTTGGTAAGCAGCGCATTGATAAAGCCTACTTCTTCAGGAACAAACTGGTTAAATATTACACGGCCTACTGTGGTATCTATCAGTTTCTTCAGCATCTCGCCATTATCTTTACGGATAGTAGCCCGTACTTTTATAGGAGCATGCAAGTCAACCTTGCCTTCGTTATAAGCGATAATTACCTCCTCGGCACTGTAAAAACTTTTCCCTTCGCCCTTTATTTTTTCGGTTTCGGTTGATTTCTTCCCTTTTGAAATATAATACAAACCCAGTACCATGTCCTGCGAAGGAAGCGTAATAGGTGTGCCGTTCTGCGGGTTGAGGATGTTGTGTGAAGACAACATCAGCAGTTGTGCTTCCAAAATAGCCGCACTGCTCAGCGGAACGTGAACCGCCATCTGGTCACCGTCAAAGTCGGCGTTGAACGCGGAACATACCAGCGGGTGTAATTGTATGGCTTTGCCTTCCACTAATTTTGGCTGAAATGCCTGAATTGATAAACGGTGCAGCGTGGGGGCACGGTTGAGCATGATGGGATGGCCTTTAAGAATGTTTTCAAGGATATCCCAAACAATAGCTTCCTTACGGTCTACGAGCTTCCGAGCGCTCTTTACCGTTTTCACAATACCTCTTTCAATAAGCTTGCGGATGATGAACGGTTTAAACAATTCGGCACCCATATCTTTGGGTAAGCCGCATTCATGCAGCTTCAAATCAGGTCCTACCACAATTACAGAACGGCCTGAATAGTCAACACGTTTACCCAGCAGGTTCTGACGGAAGCGACCCTGCTTTCCTTTCAGCACATCGCTCAGCGATTTTAACGCACGTCCGCCTTCTGCTTTAACCGCATTGGATTTACGGGAGTTATCAAAAAGTGAATCTATCGCTTCCTGGAGCATACGTTTTTCATTACGCAGGATCACTTCCGGCGCTTTGATCTCCAGCAAACGTTTTAAGCGATTATTACGGATAATAACACGACGATATAAATCATTGAGGTCGGATGATGCGAAACGACCACCATCCAACGGAACTAAAGGACGAAGCTCCGGAGGAATAACCGGTATATACTGCATTACCATCCATTCCGGGCGATTTTCAATCCTGCCATTGGCATCGCGGAAAGATTCTACCACACTTAACCGTTTTAAAGCATCCGCTTTACGCTGCTGCGATGTTTCGGTAGCAGCGGCATTCCGCAGGTCGTAGCTTAACTGGTCAAGATCAATCCTTCCCAGCATGGCATGGATAGCTTCCGCACCCATTTTAGCAATGAACTTCTGTGGATCATCATCCGGCAGGTACTGGTTATCTTTAGGAAGGTTTTCCAGTATCTCCAAGTATTCTTCTTCAGGCAGCAGGTCTCCCACTTTAAGGTTACGGTCTTCCCGTATCCCCGGCTGTATAACTACGTATCTTTCATAGTATACAATGCTTTCCATTTTTTTGGAGCTGATGCCCAGCAGGTAACCGATTTTATTGGGAAGACTTTTGAAATACCAGATATGAACTACGGGTACTACCAGCTTAATATGACCCATTCTTTCGCGACGCACTTTCTTCTCTGTAACTTCCACACCGCAGCGATCGCAAACGATACCCTTATAACGGATACGCTTATACTTACCACAGGCGCATTCATAATCTTTTACCGGCCCAAAGATCCGCTCGCAGAACAAGCCATCCCTTTCGGGCTTATAGGTACGGTAGTTAATGGTTTCAGGCTTCAAAACCTCACCATAAGATCTTTCCAGGATGGCATCAGGAGAAGCCAGGCTGATCGTGATCTTGGAAAAATTTGATTTGGGGCGATTATCTTTTTTGATAGCCATATAGCGTTTATAATTTGTAGTTTGTTATTTGTTGTTGCATGAACAGAGCGTTCCGTTTATTGCCTATTCACCATTCACTATTCACCCTCTCTATTCAAATTTCAACTCTAATCCTAATCCTCTTAATTCGTGCACTAACACGTTAAATGATTCGGGCAATCCTGCTCTCGGAATATTATCGCCTTTTACAATAGCCTCATAGGTTTTTGCACGGCCAATAATATCATCCGATTTGAGGGTAAGCAGCTCCTGTAAAATGTTGGATGCACCATAAGCTTCTAATGCCCATACTTCCATTTCACCAAAACGCTGTCCGCCAAACTGTGCCTTACCACCCAGCGGCTGCTGCGTGATTAAGCTGTAGGGCCCGATGCTTCTTGCGTGCATCTTATCATCCACCATGTGGTGCAGCTTGATCATATAAATGATGCCCACGGTAGCTTTCTGATCGAACCGGTCGCCGGTTTCACCATCGTACAGGTAGGTATGTCCGAAAGAAGGTAACCCGGCTTTTTCAATATAGCCTGCAATTTCTTCAACGGAAGCCCCATCAAAAATAGGCGTGGCGAATTTTACATTTAATTTTTCTGCGGCCCATCCCAGCACGGTTTCGTAGATCTGCCCAAGGTTCATACGGCTCGGTACACCCAGCGGATTCAGCACAATATCTACAGGTGTGCCGTCTTCTAAGAAAGGCATATCTTCTGCACGAACAATTTTAGCTACAATACCTTTATTGCCGTGGCGGCCTGCCATCTTATCTCCCACTTTCAGCTTGCGCTTAACAGCAAGATATACTTTAGCCAGCTTCAATACACCGGCAGGCAGTTCATCACCAATAGAGATATTGAATTTCTCTCTTTTATACCTTCCCAGCTCTTCGTTAAACTTAATGTTATAGTTGTGCAGCAAAATGTTAACCTGGTTATCAATATGCGCATCACCCGTCCAGCCTAAAGGATTAATATTCTGATAATCGAGTCCGCTGAGGTTTTTAGCGTTGAATTTGGCGCTTCTGCCTATCTGCATCTCACCAAAATTATTGGTTACGCCGGCAGAAGTTTTATTGTTCAACAGCACCTGCAGCTTACTGATCAGCACATCAAGCAGGTCTTTTTCGTTCTGCTCATGTACTTTTTCCAGCTTATCAATAGCCGCCTTTTCACGCACCTTCATGTTCTTGTCTTTCTTGGCGCGCTGGAACAGCTTCTTATCAATTACCACACCTTCGGTACCGCTGGGCGCCTTCAAAGAGGCATCCTTGGCGTCTCCCGCCTTATCGCCAAAAATGGCTCTAAGCAGTTTTTCTTCGGGTGTAGGATCACTTTCTCCTTTAGGTGTGATCTTACCAATAATAATATCACCTTCTTTAACCTGTGCGCCTATGCGGATAATACCATGCTGATCCAGGTCTTTGGTAGCTTCTTCAGATACATTGGGGATATCAGGAGTAAGCTCTTCTTCTCCCAGCTTGGTATCCCGTACTTCCAGTTCATATTCAGAAATATGGATAGAAGTAAACAGGTCTTCGCGGGCCACTTTTTCACTGATCACAATAGCATCTTCAAAGTTGTAACCCTTCCAGGGCATGAAAGCCACTTTAAGGTTACGTCCCAAAGCCAGTTCGCCATCTTTTGTTGCGTATCCTTCGGTAAGGAAATCGCCATTTTTAACGCGTTGTCCTTTTTTCACCGCCGGGCGCAGGTTAATACAGGTTTCCTGGTTTGTTTTCATGAACTTGGTAAGGCGGTATATCCTCAGGTCGTCTTCAAAGCTCACTAATTTCTGCGCTTCGTCTCTTTCATAACGTACATGTATTTCGTTGGCATCCACAAACTCTACCACACCCTCGCCATCGGCATGTATCTGTATACGGGCGTCTCTTGCCGCTTTTCCTTCCAGCCCGGTGCCCACAAAAGGCGCCTGCGGAACGATAAGCGGAACGGCCTGGCGTTGCATGTTCGATCCCATCAGCGCACGATTGGCATCGTCATGCTCCAGGAAAGGAATAAGCGATGCGCTCAGTCCCACGATCTGGTTAGGCGCCACGTCCATAAACTCCACATCTGTTCTTTCCAGGATAGGGAAGTCGCCTGTTTGACGCGATCTTATCATATCTTCCACAAAGGTTCCGGTACTGTCTAAAGGCGCATTTGCCTGTGCAATCTTTGCTTCATCTTCTTCTTCAGCGCTCAGGTACGACAGGTCTTTCATGTCTACCTTTCCGTTATGCACTCTGCGATAGGGCGTTTCAATAAAGCCCATTTCGTTGATCTTGGCATGCACACATAAAGTAGAGATCAACCCGATATTAGGACCTTCCGGTGTTTCAATAGTACACAGGCGGCCATAGTGGGAATAGTGTACGTCGCGCACCTCAAAACCTGCACGCTCACGGCTTAAACCTCCGGGTCCGAGTGCGGAAATACGGCGTTTATGCGTGATCTCGCTCAGCGGGTTTGTTTGATCAAGAAACTGCGACAACTGCGATGTGCCAAAGAATGAATTGATCACAGAAGACAATGTTCTGGCATTGATCAGGTCTACGGGAGTAAACACTTCATTATCACGCACATTCATTCTTTCACGGATGGTTCTGGCCATACGCGCCAGTCCCACGCCAAACTGCGCAAACAACTGCTCGCCTACGGTACGTACACGGCGGTTGCTGAGGTGATCAATATCATCTATTTCCGCTTTGGCGTTGGTTAAACGAACGAGATATTTGATGATCTCGATAATATCCTCCTTGGTTAATGTTTTCTGATCAAGCGGCTGGTTAAGATTCAATTTGCGGTTGATCTTATAGCGTCCTACTTCTCCCAGGTCGTACCGCTTATCGGAGAAGAAGAGCTTATCAATAATACCACGGGCTGTTTCATTATCCGGGGCATCGGCGCCGCGCAACTGGCGGTAAATATGCTGAACCGCTTCCAGCTCAGAATTTGCACTATCCTTGTTAAGGGTATTATATATAATGGCATAATCGCCGCTCACTTCTTCTTTCTGGATAAATACCCCTTTTGCATCCATTTCCGATATCAGGTCTACTGCTTCGGCATCTAAAACTGTATCGCGTTCCAGCACCACTTCGTTTCTTTCTATAGAAACCACTTCACCGGTATCTTCATCCACAAAATCCTCTACCCAGGTTCTTAACACACGGGCGGCTAAACGCTTGCCAATATAGGGCGTTAATGCTTTTTTGTCGGCTTTTACCTCATCGGCCATTCCGAATAGTTCGAGTATGTCCTTATCGGTCTCAAATCCTATGGAACGCAATAAGGTGGTTACCGGAAATTTCTTCTTCCGGTCAATGTATGCATACATTACATTATTAATGTCTGTAGCAAACTCCATCCACGCTCCTTTAAAAGGAATTACCCTTGCGGAGTATATTTTTGTACCGTTGGGGTGGAGCGATTGTCCGAAGAACACCCCCGGTGAGCGGTGCAACTGGGAAACTACCACCCTTTCGGCGCCATTGATCACAAAGGTGCCGCGTGGCGTCATATAAGGGATATTACCCAAAAACACATCCTGCACAATGGTTTGGAAATCCACATGCTCCTCATCGTTACAGCTTAAACGCAACTTGGCTTTTAAGGGAACGGCGTAGGTTAATCCACGCTCCATACATTCTTCAATGCTGTATCGTGGCGGATCAATAAAATAATCCAGGAACTCCAGCACGAAAATGTTCCGGGTATCCGTAATCGGGAAGTTTTCCTTGAACACTTTAAACAGCCCTTCAACATTCCGTTTATCCGGCGTTGTTTCCAGCTGGAAGAACTCTTTAAAAGA
Source organism: Agriterribacter sp. (assembly GCF_035445465.1). Lineage (NCBI taxonomy): Bacteria > Pseudomonadati > Bacteroidota > Chitinophagia > Chitinophagales > Chitinophagaceae > Agriterribacter > Agriterribacter sp. The sequence goes on along the minus strand of NZ_DAOMQT010000026.1, from coordinate 19,345 downwards.
CTGGATCTGGATTTCTAATAAGTCCGGCGTTTCCGCTAAATGCTTGATTTTGCCGAAATCAATTCTATTGTGTGTAGCAACTTTTGTTGAAGACATAGTATAAAAAGCGCTTTTTATTTGGTTCAATGACAAATACCCGCATGCTCCTATTGCGTTAGAAACAGAAGGAATTAGGAATCAGTCACTTATAATTCAATTGAAAAGTCAAATTGTATCAGGCCCAATTTAAGGAGTGCAAAGGTACAGAATATAGGCATTATAACAAGTTTTTTTAAAATTTAACCTGTTTTTTTGAATGCGTGATCAAAATGTGAAAAAATAAACCCAGCAACATTTTTATATTAAAAAAAATAATATATTTGACACTTCCTCCGTTTCATTTTTCTATACGGCTGAAGCAAATGTGAGTAAGCGCCTGGTATTTCAGAAAAACGCTACCTAAATACAGACACAACAGGTTTGCCACGCCATGCCTGCGGAACTTTTAGCCCGAAAATGTAAGCAAGTGTTGCGGCGGTATCATACGTAATAATTACATCAGTTATCTCATTTCCGCTTTGTACTTTAGGTCCATTAATGATCCAGGGTATTAAAACTTCGTCCGGCGACTTACCGCCATGCCCTTTCCCCTTGCCGCCATGGTCGGCACTAATAATAATGATGGTTTCATTTTCGATGCCGGCATCTTTAACGGACTGAACGATCGTTCCAATCCTGCGATCCACCCTTTTCAATTCTTCATAGTATTCAGGTGTTCTGTGCCCAATATTGTGTCCAACGCCGTCTGGCTCGCTAAGATGGATAAAAGTTAAATTCGGCTTTTCCTTTTTAATAACAGATGCTGCCGTGTCTGCAAAAAAATCACCACCGGCTTCTTCATCATGTATCACAATGTCAACTGCTTTTTTTTCAAAAAGATAACCAATCCCTCCCCAGTTATAAATGACTGCCGATTTGTACTGTGGCTTTTGCTGCTTCAGCAAGCCGAAAATGCCCGGAAAAACGTTGTACTCATTTGTTGTGGCAGAAGGTATCTCAGGCGCTTTACTATCCCACTCCGTATACCCATGCAGGGTGGGGCCGGCGCCCATTAGCATAGATGCCCAGTTAACAGCGCTGGAGGAGGGCAATACGCTGCGCGCCTTCAGGCTCCAGGATCCTGTTGACATTAATTGTTTTAATACCGGCATATCGGCGTCAGGAACTGCGTATGCGCCAAATCCATCAATGCCGATGAGCACTACGTGCCTGATTTTCTTTACCTGTGATTTTAACTGCAACACCCCCACGGTGCAAAGGAGAAAAAACAGTATTATTTTTTTCATCAGCTTATTTTTATGTAAAAAGTTACAGCCATAGTTTTCTATCGCTGATGGTGGTAGGAAATCGTTTTCTTATCTGCTCCGGAACAGGATCTCTGTAAATGGTTCTGCGGCCCTGTATAGTGAGTTTTCCGCTGCTTAGTGTTACAAACGCAAAAATAGAATCTTTGAAATAATGAGGGCCCTCATAATATACATAGGTGGCGCTGTTGATCATAAAATAGTGAACATTATTACGAATGCCGTACCGGTCGTCGTGATCATGCCCCATAAATACGGCAACCACCTTTCCATTGTGCTGACTGGTTTGCGCAGCAAAGTTTACATTGTCGAAAATATCCAGTATCTCATCCGCGTTTCCCAGTTCATCAGCATAATCACTAAGAAAAACCGGCTGGTGCATAAAAACGATCACGGGTTTATCGTTGGCAAACAGATCCTTTTTTAACCACTCCAATTGCAGATGATCGGTAAGCTCCGGAAGGGCGATGAAAAAGGGCCCCAGTTGGAGTTATCATAATGTACCAGGGAATTATCTTCTTTCTTTAAAAAATTCCTGTCCATTACTACAAAATGATAGCCGCCAAAATCATAGGAATAATAGGGTTGAGTCATGCCCCATAGTGCCATGATGGTTCCCTTATTACATACATCCATATCATGGTTACCCAGCACATGGTATTTTGGACCTTTGAACCTGTTCCATTCTGCCATAATACCTTCAGACTGCTGCGGCCTGCAGAAATCACCGCATTGCACTATAAAATCCGGCGATACTTTCAGTACCTCATCCATAAACGCTTTCATCCTCGGCTCTTCCTTATTCTTAAATTGCAGGTGGTGCAGATCCGATATAATACCAAAGCTCACTGCCTTTCTATTGTTACTGCTGTTTGCGGGAAGCGCAAATACACGCGAATGCAACAGGTTGCCCGTGCCGGCTGCTGCCAGTGTTTTTATGAAATTGCGACGTTGCCACATACTGCTTACATTATATTGCTATATTATTTTTTATCCGCTGCGTTTCAGGGATCGGGCCATGGCACATTTCTCCAGCCATGCTGTACTGAATGGGTCAATATTGCCGAACCTCACCGCGCTAAATTCGGAAAGATCAAAGGGTGAATTGTTTCCTGCAGCCAATGCTGCAAGCGCCAGTCCAACGCCACCGCTTACGGCAATACCCGCTCCACAGCAACCTGATGCCAGCAGGAAATTATCAACACCCGGCACTTTACCCATTACCAGTTGACCATCCGGCGTATAACCCGAAAACCCGGCTACATAATACTTAATACCGGTTTCGTAAAAAGCAGGAAAAAATCTTGCGAGCCTCCCACCATTTTCTGCAAGGTCATTCATCCCCTTGTCCTCACTGAAAACGAAATGACTGATATCGTCAGGTATTTTGTCTGGTGAGGCGTATAATAATTTTTGCTCACGTACCCCAAACAATAACGCACCTCCTTCCGGCCGCGCGTAGGCCTGTGCATCGGGCAACAATACCATAGGTGCATGTTCAGGAAAAATAGCAGCCTTATCTGTAATCCAGTACTGGCTTCTTACGGGAGCCATGGGAATTCCTGTTCCGGTGTGCATGGCCCATATAGGCGCCCATGCTCCCGCAGCATCTATTACCACATCCGCTTCAATTGTTCCGAGGGAGGTGTTTACTCCCGTTACGGAGCCTTCTTCAAATATTACTCCGGTAACCGCACAACCCTGGAGAATTTCAGCTCCCTGCTGTTTTGCGCACCGTGCAAAAAAAGTTCCCAGCAGGTAGGGATCACAGTAAGCTTCGCCGGGTACGAAACCGATGCGCAGGGCTTCGTTTGTATTGAGCCAGGGACACATGCGTTGCGCCTCATTATTACTGAGGTAGCTGTATGGTTGATTGAACTTTTGCGCAATATCCATTAGCTGCTCCAGATCCTTCACCGTGGCATCGCTTGCTGCAACATGCATCATTCCTGCCTTCTTCATGTTAAGTGATTCCCCAAGCTGCTTTTCCATCTGCACTACCGCCTGGTATGTTTCGAGGGTAAGCGGTATATAAGCCTGTTTTGGCCTTACGATCGTCATTAGTGCGGCAGCCCTGCTGGTAGCCGCGTTACATATTTCGTTACGTTCAAGTACAATAATCTTTTTCCCGGGATGATTACGTGTATAGTAATAGGCAATGGCGCATCCAAATATGCCGCCTCCTATTACCAACACATCTGCTTTTTTTAATATTGCCGGCACGTATATTTTTTTATTGTTTGAGCCACATTATGTATTGCGGGCATGAAAAGCAATACATGTTTATCTAATGTATCCTTTGTTTATAAATACTAAAATAATAAAACTGTAACAGGCAAACAAGTATTCTGAGCTATAAATACAAAAATAAATTGATCCGGGATTTTGGAACAGGAACGTAATACCATAAGAATTATGCCAGCAATCCCACATCCGCAGCGTTATAATGCGGACAGGCTCCATGCCGGCCGGCCACAAATGCGCCCATTTTGCAGGCAAATTCCAGCGCCTCCGGTATACCAGCCCGGAGAATGAAACGGGAAAGGAATCCCGCTAAAAAAGCATCGCCGCTTCCAATGGTATCGGCTACCTGCACTTTAAAACCGGGATGCTCAAAATAGGTTCCGTCATGTAAAATGGATGCTCCTTTGTCACCCCGGGTGGTAATGATCGTATTTAAATGAAATTTTTGCTGCAAAGCCTGCATCTGCTCATTTTCACTACCTGAAAGCTCGTACCAGGCGCCCAGCAATTGTAACTCATCTGTATTTAACTTCAGCATGTCGGCATGCTGCATGAGGTATTCCAGCACTTTTTTTTCGTAATGCGGTTTGCGCAGGTTGATATCTAAAATTTTATATGGAGCGGTTTCCAATAGTTCAAAAAGGGTTTGTGCCGATTTTTCATTTCTGGCCACGAGGCTGCCAAAAATAAAATACTGCGCCAACGACACCAGCTTTTGTACCTGCATGCTGTACTGGATGAAATCCCAGGCCACCGGCTGAATGATCTCATAGCTCGCATTATTACCGTTCAGGGTAGCGAGCACCGTTCCCGTATCGTATATTTCATCATTTTGTATAAAGGATGTATCCACCCCTTTTGACGAAATAAATTGCAGGAGCTCTTCCCCCAGGGGATCATTTCCAATTCTGCTGATCATAGCTGTGGGCACCTGCAACTGGTTAAGGTGATAAGCTACATTCATTGGAGCGCCACCCGGCAGCCTGGCATCCGGAAGAATATCCCATAAAATTTCTCCAAAACATACAGCGGTGTAAGGGTTGTTATTCATGGAGGTAAATTAGGGAAAAAATTGTATACTGAAATAAAGTATGCAAAATCAGCATGCATGCATTGTTAGCGGGAACAATCCACTACTCCTCCATCCTCACGCCGGCATATATATCTGCAACAGCTATTGTTTCATTAATTGCTTTTATACGAAGCTGGTCTTCTATTGAATTATGCTCTTCCAGTTCCCAGCGATGAGCTGCGTTCAGACGGAATATCTCAATATGAATACTTTCCGAATCAACCAGTATATATTCCTGCAAAGTGGGTATATGACGGTAAAGCATGAATTTTTCGCCACGGTCATAGTTTTTAGTAGAGGGTGAAAGGATTTCTATTATTACAGCAGGATTTAAAACATTCCATTCATCATTGTTAAGCGTTATTGGTTCGCCACAAATAATCGAAATATCCGGGTAAGTGAAAAGTGTGTTGGATTCAATATGTATGCGTTGATCGCTACCATAAGGTCTGCACTTTTTCCCTTTCAGTTTAACAGCCAGTTCGGCGAACAGGTTACCGGAAATGGTATTGTGAGGCAGTTTGGCTCCCGACATAGCAAATATCTCTCCCCTGTAATATTCATGCTTTTCAACAGCAGCCTCTTCCATCGCCAGGTATTCTTCGATAGTAAACTTTTGCTTACCGTAAGCTACTGCAGGCTCTCTTAATTCCATATTATAAAAATACTCATAATTTTCCTCCCTGGGAGTGTTTCTGTCTCGCCGGATATTACTCAGCGTTTCTTATCGGCGGGCAGACTCCGGCACGACAAAAGGTTACCGAAACCATTTCGATAACCTTTCGTTTTACTATATTCAATATATCCAGCCGGCAACAGCTACCCCCTCATATCATTTTTGATCGGCTATATAAATACCGCTTACTTCTTCAGCGCTCAATGCTTTAGTGTAAACTCTCAGATCATCTACAAACCCGCTAAGCGCTTTTCTTGTATCACTTCCTGCATTGTACTTTCCGGTGCCATCTTCCCATATTGTGAAGGGATAATCATTGGTTCTATCCCACAATGAAGCCTTGAAAAGGTTCAGGTCAAAAGGTGTACCTCTGGGATATTCCACTCCATCAAGGTAGACCCTCAGCCGCTTGGCGGTCTGGTCAACCACAGCAGTTACCATGTGCCACTGTTCATCAGCCAAAGCAGGCGCCTGAGGAGTTGCTTCATTTGCCCTCCAGTCAAAACGGGTACTTCCTCCTTCTGCTCCATCAGCAATTTTAAGTAACCAGCCTCTGCCTGATGACCCTGGCCCTGTATAGCTGAGCGCTCCGTCAAGACAGAAAATAAATCCGGGATTACCGCCACTATCCCAGTCAGAATTGGCGAATAGCACAGGATCGGAACCTATCGGTGGCAGTTTAGTCCAGAAACTAAAACTGAAGTTTTGTGAAAGACCCGGCCTTAATAAATCATGTTTTGGAAGTACAGCATAGGAGCCTGCATTAAATAAAGCTACTCTTCCACGTTGCGGATCGGTTACAAAAGTAACATCGGCCGTAGCAAATTCACCCTGCATGGCATCAAACCGGTTGCCGCTAACATCATACAGATCATTGTCCATTGGCAGGTAAACAAGCAGGCTGTTTCCGCTGCCGCTTGTAGTTGTGAAACTCCAGGAGGCAGGCGTTAAAAATCCTTCGAATGCTTTACCAGCATCATCCACAATGGTTCCCGCATCTGCTATCACGTAATATTCGCTGGCAAATTCCAGCGGTGTACCCAGCCGCACTGTTACCTTTTTACCGTCTACTGTTACCGACTGACCTGAAACCGGTATTTCGGCTACCTTTGCATCCCCGGAAGTTTTATACACGGCAATATTTCCGGTACCCTTCTTTACATTTACGGCAAAAGTCAGTTCGAATTTAAACAGGGATGCATCCGCGCTGCCCGGAATAGGGTTAATGGAAGTTACAGCCAAACCACTTGCCCCAACTGTTTTAAAAGTCCATGAAAATCCATCCGGCGTTCCCATATACTGGTTTCCGAGCAGGTCGGTAACAACTCCTCTTTCCAGTGTAATGGTATACGTTTCGTCTGCCTCAAGATCAACCGGTGGGTTAATGGTCAGCACCCGCTTGTCCTGTCCAACAGCAACAGCATCCGAGGTAACATCTATATGCTGGGTATCTGACTTACTGATAATAACAATATCCCCAACTCCTTTCTTAATATTTTTGTCAAAAGTTAATACCAGATCACTGCTCACGGCAATGCCTTCTACTGCCGATGCAGGGTTATAACTGACAATTACCGGATTGGTGGAATCAATGGTATGGTCGAATTTTTCTTTGCACGACATGAACAGCACTATGCCCAGCATAATCATCGAAACCGGCAAAACGAATAGCTTACTATTAATTTTTTTCATCCCTTTATTTTTTGATTTTTTTATTGACGGGTGAGGGTTACCTGGAAGTTCCCTTTTCCTGTTGCTTTAGTATCGGTGTTCTCCCATCCCATGTAAAAGGAGATCGTGAGGGTAGATGATGTAACGCTGACATTAAATTCATCCACGGGATCAACACCTGTCAAATTCACCTTCGCGCTGTCGTCAGTTCCGGCAACCGTCCATGTGCCGGCGCCGGCATTACCAAATATGATCGGGCAGCCCTGAGCCAGGAATTTCGATGGATTACCGGTTTCATCCGTAGTAAATACCAGGCGCATCGTACCAAACACTTCTGCCGGCACATTTTCGGGCGTAACAATATTACCGGGGGTTGCCCAGGTACCGGATAACCGGCCCGAGATAAGCTGTTCCTTATCAGGAACCTCACGTTTCAACTTTTCCTTTGTACAGGAAGCTATCCCCATAATACCTGCAATAAGCAGGATTAAAAAAAATTTTACATTCAATCTCATTACCATATCATTTTTTTGTTAGTTGGGCACTTTAAACAAACGGAATGGAACATTCGACTTCAACACGCTTCCTTCAAGCCCCCAGCTGCCGTCTGCACGTATTCCAAAATGGCTCAGCACATTAACAGCCACGTCAGTAAGTCCAATCGGATAGTATGGATGGCGCTCGCTGGCAGGTCCAACCAGTTCCCCGTCATTTCCTTTACCACTATAGTCTTTTATTATGTTACCTCTTACCTCATCCATTTTCAGATAAAGGTTTAATGACGCCTTGTTAGGATGACTGCTGTTTTCAATATTGCGGAGGTACATATAGTCCCGGATCGTTCCGGCAGACAGCACATCCGTCCATATCCTCACTTCATTGAAAGTACCGGCCCAGTTAGGCGCCCCGCCGCCATATCCCTGCGTTCCCTCCTGTGCCAGGCAGATGTAATTAAAAGGCGAGAGCATGTTGTCTGCATCTTTATAAGTCAGCGCCGATGCTGCTACTAATTCTCCATCCTGATAAACATTGCATTGTTTTGTCATATCAAACGTAATAGCCAGGTGATGCCAGTTACCATCTTCCAGCGGTTTGGTTGAACCGATATCGTAACGTGTACGTTTATCATTGGCAAAATTGATCTTCCAGGTTGAACCGCTTCTGCAGATTACAAAACCGGGATTGCCTCCCGAATCCCAGTCCTTATCTCCCATGATAGCAGGATCACTGCTGTTATCACCAGCTTTCACCCAAAACTCAATGGTGTATTTTCGCATCCCCTGTAAAGCTGTTCCATTGACGGGAATACGTACGTATGTTTTATCGCCCGAGGACGCTTTATTGATCGTTAAAATATTGTCCGAATTTTCCCTGGGAGCCAGAGCTGTACCAATCAGCTCTTTTTTATCCATTTCAGCTCCCGACAAAATAACGGGCACATTAAACTCTTCCGGTGTTGTGCTCTGTGGAATACCAGACTCTGTTCCTCCATGCGTGGAAGCCAGGAAGATATTCCAGTCTTCATCAGCATAACCTGCGCGTGACTGAATAGCTGCCTGTAAGCCTGCAACATATTGATCAATCTTTTGAATAGCCAGCACGTACTGTGCCTGGCGAAGCTGGAATCCTACATCTTCCCCCACTTCGGCCGGACTGCTGAATTGCACAAATACCGCTCCCATATCGGTTTGATTAAGGAGCTCTACCGACTTATTATACACTTCTTCATCGGAAGCATACTGAAACGTATAGTCTGCAGACTGGTTCAGGAGTGTATTGACTTCCGGAGTACGCACAACGGATGCCATCTTGATAGAAGGAATGGCAGACTTGATACGGCTTACCACGGATGGATATTGCATAAAATTGTTTCCCGAAAAAGATTTATTTGCCGTTACACCATGCTTATCCGCCGAAACACCGGTGAGCATGGTTGACCAGCCTGAGCTTGAATATGCCGGAACGCCTCCGTAACCATTCATACTATAAGAGGCATTTGCCTTGAGCCTGTCTATGCCCGGTGTGGAAGCATAATCTATAGCGGTATTAATAATGCCGTCAACACCTATCAGCAGCACCTTTTTGCTTTTTTCATTTTGTGCAGCAACCTGACCCATCATCATTAATAAAGCCGAAGCCAGACAGAGATATTTAAAAAAGTGTTTCATTCACGTATTTTTTTATTTATATAATCGAACCACATAGCTGCCGGGAAGTCCAATAACAAATTTGAAATTGAATGATTCATAGCTTACCTCCTCTACTCCGTTTACCATTTCCACTATTTTCCAGGTGCAATACGTATCCGATTCTTTTACGGGGAACTTTACACTCCAGATTTCTCCGTCATCGGTATCATTCACAAAGGTGCCTTTGAATCCTGCAGAACGGTTTTTGGTAAAATCTATAAAATCACCGGAGAGGGGTTGATCATCTAAGTATCCCACAAAACGAATTTGATTGGGCGCATCGCCAACACGCTCTATTTCCGGTTGTTTGGCCATTCCCGATGACCATTCCGTTACATCAAACTCTTTAAATTCCACAACAAGAGCGTCTGTCAGCAACTTGCTTCCCGACAGGTTCGATACCTGGATGTCAAAATGATATTCCCCGGCAGGAATGAGGTTTCCTTCCAGTATTTCCAGCTTACCGGTATGCTCATTGATGCTCACGGCCGGAACCATCACCGTATCTGACTTCAGAAGAAGCTCTTCCGTGCTCTCGTTGCCTACGATCGCTTCTTTATAACGAATAACCGGCAACTCGTTATTTAAAGCCGCCACGGTTTTTCCGTTGGGCTCCCGGATGTTAACAATTTCGAACTTCAGGGGTAGCGTTGAAGTTGATGCGTTAAAGTCGCCAATATTTTGGCCCAACCCCGAAATAGCATACTGCTTCCTGTTTTTGTAATTAATATCCGGGGCGATGCTCCCTTCCTGGGGTATTTTGGTGCAGCCACCCATCAGGAGCGTTGCGCACGCAAAAACTGCCGTTAAAAACCAGCAAATATTTCTGTTGTATTTCATCTTCATAGCCTAATTAAATCCAAAAATATGTGTGTCAGCATTCAGCACCTGAACGATCCCGTTGGTAGACCGCAGATCTGAGGATATTATCTGTACAGACTGATATTGCTCCTTTTGACCCGGTTCACTCATGTTCAGGGAAAAGATAATGTACTTAGCTCCCATATTTACATTGCCTAAGTAATCACCCTGTACCAGATTAAAGCGTGCTTTTTTATCACCGTAAGTTGTTGCATAACTATAGGTTGTAGCTAATCCGGCACGAACGATCTCCTGATCGGGAATAATATAATTTTTTAGGATCTCTGTGATCTTATCCATCTCATCCTGGGGAATGTCGCCAAATGTTGCCGGCCTTTTCTCCGGATCCGGAAATACCAGGTTAAAATAATTACGTATGGAATAATTCTGCGGAGCCAGAAAAGTTGATCCGCTTGCATTAACCACCGGTTCCAGCCCGCTCAGCGTGATCAGCGCGGTTAGTGTATCAAACACTTCAGGGCGGCTTTTCAGGTAATCCATTGTAGATACGCCTAATACACTTGTTTCCTCCATATTCAAAGTACCACCATCGGCAAAATAATCACGGCTGCATCCTGAAGTAAAGAGAACAGCTACTATCCCTATTATTTTAATGAATTTCATTCGCATGCCTTTTATTGATTAAACTGCCAGTAATAAGTTTGTTCCATATTGGGATTGTTTGCAAAAGCCTCATCACTTACCGGGAAAAATCCCGCGCCATCCTTTTCTCCCTGCGCTGTAATGTAAGGATTGAACTCGTGAAGACGCCCCAGGCGAACCAGGTCATACACACGGTGAAACTCGCCAATCAGCTCTCTCCGCCTTTCTTCCAGCACTTCTTCAATTACTGTTGGCTGATCGTCTCTTGTGAAAAGCGGAATACCTGCGCGGGCACGAACTGCATTCAGATTTTCCAGCGCATCACCCACATTGCCCAGTCTTGCATCGGCCTCAGCTTTTAAAAGTAACAAATCGGCATATCTGAAAACCGGAACCGGTCCTTCCATCAGGTTATAGCTCCGGTCTTTTACCTTCCTGAATTTGGCAAACATAATTTCTCTTTCCCCGTTCTGCAGCGGATCCGGGAATATGGGTCTCAGCTCACTGCTGCTCACAGAAAAATCTATGCTTTGAAAAAATTCCGGCACTCTTTTGTCGGATCCGTCCCTTGCATAATCAGGATAGATCTCCAGTATTTTTGATTTGGGTACCGCCAGCGACAGGTTTCCTCTGTCTGTATAAGGATTGGTGAGATAATAGGTCATAATGTGTCCATAGTAATCTGCAAATTCCCCTTTCTTTATATCATAATACATGTGGAATATCATCTCTTCCGACAAGCCGGTATCAAATAAAATCCGGAACTCACTTATGGGCACAAGCTTAAAAATATGGGAATTGATGATTTCTTTAATAGCATCCGAAGCACCCTGGTAATCTTTCAACCACATAGATGCGTGGGCTTTCAGTGCCAGGGCTGCACCTTTGGTACCCCTTGACATAGATTCTTTTCTTGTTCCCTCATATTGCCAGGGCAGGTCAGGTATAGCCATATTAACTTCCTCAACCACCATCTGCATCACCGAATTGAGCGGTTCCCTGCCCAGCGGCGCAACATTCCGCGCTTCAAGGTTAATAGGAACATCGCCCCAGATCCTTGCAGCATAAAAGTGTGACATTGCTCTTAAAAAACGTGCTTCTGCCATCAATTGCTTTTTCCTTTCTTCAGTAAGCCCGGTGGTGATGTCAAGAATTTTCTCCATCACAAGATTACACTGCTCAATAGTCCTGTAATAAAGCCGCCAATTGGTCATTGGTTCCAGCTCGGTTCGCTGGATCAAATGGTTTTGAAAGCCTGCCTGCCAGTCTCCATCATTATTGGGAGTGATCCAGTCTCCGGAACGGGAATCACCCCAGAAATAATAATCTCCCCAGGAACCGTAACGGGTAGTTGCCGGTGTGTCGTCTTTGGTTAACCCCGACAGCGCCCTGCGGAAAATAGCGAAAGCCGCCGCTACCGCACCCTCAGCATCACTTCCCGTCTTCCATGCCTGGTCTTCTGTTACCGTATTAATGGGCAACTCATCCAGCCACTTCTTACAGGATTCCCCGGTAAGGGTTATGGCAACTAAGCAAACAGCAAGGATTGTTTTATTTTTCATATTAATTCACTTAATCATTTTTATGAATTATAACGCTAAAGAAACTCCAAACAACAACATCCTGCGCATCGGGTAACCTTTGGACAGGTCAAAACCATCAATGGTAACCAGCTCTGCATCCGGCCCGCTATACTTCTGGAAAGTAACCAGGTTGTCTGCCGTGCAATACACCCGCATTCTTTCAAATGGAAGACGCGGTATTATCCTTTTGTTAAAAGTGTAAGACAAAGTCGCTGATTTGATCTTGAAATAAGAGCCGTCTTCTATATACTCCGAATCATATGTAATGATTTGTGAGGCATCGCCCCAGGGGTTTAATGTAGGGTACCTGGCATTATCACCACTCTGTTCCCAGATTGCATAATTATCGAAGTTGGGTAAAGAGGAGCCACCGGCAAAACCCTTACCCAACTGGAGCCGTTCAAGCAATACTGTATTGACGATGCTTCTGCCAATAACAAAAGTTGAAACCAGGTTCAGGCTAAATCCTTTATAAACGAAATCGTTCGTCCATCCTCCGGTCCATTTTGAATTGGGATCCCCGGAATATACACGGTCTCTAACATCTATACGGTAATCGCCGTTTTGATCTTTGAAGTTACGGTCTCCCACCTGCAGGTTCTTGTTTTGCAGCCCTACCAGCTTTTTTCCTGTTTTGGGATCTACCGGTATCTGGCTTTCTGCCTGGTAAATACCCTGCGATTCATAGAAGAAAAACCCGTTCAGCGGGGCGCCTGTACGTACAATAGACCCAAAGTCCTGCCCGGAAGTGCTTACTTTAACAATATCGGCATTGCCATCGGGTAGCCTGATCACCCGGTTCTTGTTATAAGCAAAGTTCAGGTTGGTATTCCAGGAAAAACTGTTGCCAAAATTCAGGTTGGTGCTTACTGTAAATTCCAATCCACGGTTAAGCACATCCGCTGCATTGCGGTATACTTCGTTATACCCCGAAGTAGTGGGCAGGGAAGTTGATAACAGCAAGCCTTTGGTTAATTTTTCATACGCATCCACAATAACCTCTACCTTTCCCCCAAACAAACTTAAGTCTAAACCAATATTGGCCATCGAGGTTTTTACCCAGGTAAGGTTATCATTCTTAAAGCCATTGAGCCAGGTTGGGGTAAAACCGGCTACGCCGCCGTAAGCAATCTGTACCAGGGAACTATACTGGTCCAACGACCCCCCGTCCATAATGCCCAGTGCGAGATAGTTATTATCCCAGGTTGTTCCGGACAATCCATAACTACCCCGTATCTTACCATTCGTTAGCCAGCCTGCATTAGAAAAGAAGTCTTCTTTATAAAAATTCCAGCCTGCCGAGATGGAGGGGAATACTCCCCAGCGGTTTGCCTTTCCGAACTTTGATGATCCGTCGGTACGTATAGATGCGCCCAGCAGGTACTTTTGCTGAAAGGAATAATCTATACGACTGAAATACGACAACATGCTACTGGCGGTATAGTTGCTGGAGCCAATGCTGTTGCCCTTTGGCCAGTTCACCGTTTGCGACAGGGTAGGTGCAGCGCTAACACTATTCACCGTGGTTATTTTTGACTCTGTTTTCTCCATGCTTTGGCCGAGCAGCACGCTTAAGCTGTTCCCGTTTCCAAACTTTGGCGTATAGGTGAGTGTATTCTGTAAAAGCACGTTTCGGTTTTCACCGGCGCCACTCTTGTTAGACGCACGCAGCGTTCGTCTTGATTCAACCAAAGAATCCGCCATGCTCCGCAGGTATTCAAGACTTAAGCTGGCCTTATAACTTAGATTTCTGGTAATATTTAATGCAGCCTCGGAGCTGAAACGTATCCGGTCATTGAGGTTGGAATAATTACCAGGCTGAAATACTTCCGCACCTTTTACAAGCGGATCACCGGGAAGCGGCAGCAGGGTAGAATTATTGGTGGAAAGGGCATCCGGATTTCTATTTTGGTCTGTTCGGGAAATAGCCAGTGTATTATTAATGACCAAAGCATTCTTTAAAGCATTTAAGCTGGTATTGGCCATAATACTATAGCGTTTGAACCCGGTATTAAACAAAATCCCCTTACTATCCATATAACCCATGCTGATGCTATACTGACCAAAGTCGCCTGCTCCCCGGATAGAACCATTATAGTCCTGGGTGAGTGATGTTCTATACATGTAGTCCTGCCAGTCGGATGAATTATTATAGAACGGATTGGTTACATCCGTGTACATAGCAGGCATATACACGCCGTACGGAGCATAAAGATCATAAAGACGTTGCACCTGTTCCCGTTCTTTGGCCCCACCGGCCACATCCTGTAATTGCGGAACAAAGTTGACCCCCGTGCGAATATTAAGATTGATTTGAGGCTTGCCTCTTTTTCCTTTCTTGGTAGTAATCAGGATCACCCCGTTGGCAGCTCTTGAGCCGTAAATGGCTGCTGCCGATGCATCCTTTAATACCACAAGGTCTTCAATGTCGCTGGGATTGAGGTCTGCCAGCACATTGGTGCTGGTGATGGCAAAATCACTGCTCGTTTTTGAAATGATGGGAACCCCGTCAATTACATACAGCGGCTCGGAAATAGCCGAGGCATCACCACGGGTTACCGCAGCCAGCCCCCTGATGATGATAGCAGGCGTGGCGCCGGGTTCCCCCGAGTTCAACTGGATGTTTACTCCGGCTACTTTACCCTGTAATAATGAGCCGAAAGATTCTGCTGCCTGGCCTTCTGTTATCTTGTCCATTTTCACCATCGTAACAGAGCCTGTTATTTCCTGCCTGATCTGGCTTTTATAACCGGTAACCACCACATCGCCCAGCGTTTTGCTATCTCCTTTAAGAGTGATCGTGAGATCGGAGGCTTTTCTGAATACGATCTGACGGGAATCAAAACCAACAGATGAGCAAAGCAGGGTATCTCCGGTTTGAAGCCGCAGGCGAAACCTACCGGTCGTATCTGTAGTAGTGCCTGTATTTTTCCCTTTTATATTAATAGATGCCCCGGCCACCGGATTACCATCCGAATCGTTTACCTTACCGGTCATTACCGATTGAGCAGTTCCGGTTACGGAGATCATCAGTACTGCAAAAAGGAAACAAGCTCCTCTCATTAATGCCTTCATTATATTTGTTTTTTTCGATTCAACTTTTTATACACGCTATTAAGGATTCGACCAAAAACTGTTCTGGCTCAATGCATTGCCCTTCATACTGCTTGCTGAAAGCGGCCAATAGGCCGCCCCTTTCTCTACGTCATCTTCAGTAAACCCGGGTATATATGAACTCACTTCACCAAATCTTATCAGGTCAAAAACACGCTGCCCTGTACCTACCAGCATACGTTGCCGTTCAAGCAGGAGCGCAGCCCCGAATGTATCTTCTGTTAAAGCAGCATAATCTTCTGTTGCACCCGTTGCAGCACTGCTGAGGTATTCTTTAGCCTCCTCCAGCCGTTGCGACCGCCAGGCAGCCTCTGCAAAAAGCAGGTTTATTTCACGTTGCGGCAACAACTCTAACACACTGGCGTCTTTGATGATCAGCGTAGCTATATTTTCACTTGTTGAGATATTAAACATACTTGCACGGCGTGCATCCCCTGTTGGATAAATTGCATTCAGCCTGTCTAAAGACATACGCACAACACTGCCGTTCAGCGGGGCCGCGGGAATATCGGTACGCCTGTCTTCTCCGTTGGATAAACCAAAACCAGACAGGCTATCAGCAGTACCCGCTGTAAACGCATTGCTCAGCAGGTCGTAAGCATCTTGTCCCTTACCCAGCCACAGTTGTTCCTGGGCAAGAAGTGAGGTAACGGCTGTTTTGTTAAACCTTACTGCCGTTAAAGCAACACTTTCAATACCATCATCATTGGTCAGTATCCAGGGTACCAGCTCTTTGGCCTCGGCTGCCCATAAAGCGGCCTGCGTTACCGCTTCTTCGCTGCTCAGTCGCTTTCCAAAGTCATTTTTTTCAGCAGACGGGATGGCTCCCCAGATGCGGGCAAGATAGAAATATGCCATTGACTTGAGCGCCAGCGCTTCGCCTTTGAACAGATTACCCTGATAAGTACTCAGGGCCTCATCATCTGCCTGGGCTACAATATCCAGTATATCATTGGCATCCCTGATAACATCATAAAAATATCCCCAGTCGGAAAGCTCTGCCAGGTAACGGTTGTCTGCCATCAGTTCCTGGCTTGCCACCATTTCCTGGTAAGGAACAACAACATTCAGATCCCCAACACGCGCCTCACCATACATCATCCACGCATAATTGGTCAGCAGCGCCCTCCTGAGATCTACATATCCCCCGATAACTGCCTGCTGGATCCGTTGAGCCGAATTATAATATCCCTCCGGAACCGTTCTGTTTTCCGGTTCAATCGTCAGGGTTTTGCTGCACGAAAAAAGGAGGGTCATTGCTACGAGTAGTATGAACTTCGGAAATTTCATGTTGTTCATTTTTTGCATCATCATTCTAAAAAACCAGTTTTAATCCCAGCGCAACCGAAGAAGGCAAGGGTGTTCCCGTATAACTCAGATCATACCTGCGCACACCCGTAATATTTTCCTCCGGGTTAATGCCGCTGTATTTGGAAAGCGTGAGCAGGTTGTCGCCACGAGCAAACACTTCTATATCGCTCAGCTGCGCCAGTTTTTTGAATACCGAATTCAAATGCCAGGAAACACTGGCCCGGCTCAGCCGGAGAAAACTTCCATCTTCAACGGTTCTGATACCCTGGTAAACGGTGCGACCATCGGCATCGGCACTTACCAGGTAATAAGGGGTTTCTGCACTCTTAAGCGGGAAATCATTTCCTACCCTGTCTGCATAATACCTGCTGCTGAAAGACTCCGCTACAATATTCGCTCCCCAGGCATAGGTCAGGATTATGCTGGCAGAAATATTCCTGTATCTAAAGGTGTTACTCAAACCTCCAAAAGCCTTAGGCTCACTGTTCCCTATAACTTTTGGCTGCTTGCCTTCCCAGGCAATTAGCGATGTTACAGCCGTTCCTTTTGAAAGCGAACCGAGGTATGCAAGGCTGGTATTTTCAACATCATCAGGCAGTTCCTTCACTTTATTTTTGTAGAGCGCCATATTCAGGTTACCTGTCCAGGTAAAGTGTTTTGTTTGAACCCAGGTTGCATCGAGGCTTATTTCAACCCCCGACAGCCCAAGTGCTCCTCCGGTTTCATATTCGTAGCCAATGCCGCTAATATTGGGCAGGAATCTTTGATAGGTGAAATTCCTGTACGTTTTATTGAAGTAATCAACAGAAAGATTCAGCGAGGGAAGAATAGCAAAAGACAATCCTGCATCTATCTGGGTAACGCCAATGCTTTTTGCACCGCCAAAGGCAGGATAAAGCTGTCCTACACCCAGGTAATTCCCACCATAATAATCTCCATAAGCGTCTAATACCCCGCGGTAAACTTCCGGTCTGCTTAACACACCCGTTCTTCCGATGGAAGCATTAACTGTTACCGGTATTTTCAGGCTGTTTTTCAGCTCATAATGAACACCTAATGCCGGGTAAAACGCCCATTTATTTTTGTACAATGAACTTCCATCTGCGCGAAGCACCATATTTACCCCAAGATCTTTCTTATACTTCCATTTCCAGATGCCGTAAAAAGATAGCAGCTTTTCCTTTTCATGATCTGATAAAGCATCAGTTTGATTAGCATTATACCCTGTAACCACTTTTACATAGTTCGATCCTCCGTTTTCCATACTGCGTTGCCCACTCACCGAGGTCAGCCTGTCATCTGTATTTCTAAGCTCATTGCCAAGCGTCATATCTAATTGCAATGCGTCTGAAAAATCACGCAAATAATTTAAGGAGGTATTTACTGTAATCAGTTGTCTTTTATAGGCTGCACTTGATGCATAAATATTTCCGTCCAGCACGTCTGAAGGAATATATACATCGCGGCTTGCACCTTCATAAGACAAGCCGGCAACAGAGCTGATTTTGAAGCCGGATCCGAGCTGGTAGGTAAGACCCATGGATGAAACAAGCCCGATATTCCGGTTCTTGTCCATAAAGAAACTTTCATCGGCAATAACCGGAAGGGTAATATCCCGGCTATACTCTCCGGCATAGCGCCCGTTCCGGTTTGCGAGCGCCAGGTTATTATAGAAATGTGCTGATAACCGTTCGGTAATATTATATGTGGCATTCAGAAACAAAGATTGGCGGCCAAATCCTGTATTTTTTATGATGCCTTTATCTCCGTGATTCGTTAACCCAAACAGGTATGAGCCGTAAGTACCGGCGCCATCAACCATCACATTTTGTTCGTGAATCATTGCTCCGCTGCCATACACCTCCCTGCGGCCCCTGGTATTAAAGTTGTAAAAGGCATCCTTCCGGTAGTCCATATTCTGCAGAAAATTAACGCCGGCAAATGCGCTACCGCGTACATGAATAGATCCGGGCTGCCCCTCCTTCATAATAATATTGAGCGCCCCGTTAGGCGCCTGCACTCCATAAGCCGCCAGGCGGTCAATATCTTTGATAATTTCGATGCGATCTACCTGTTCGGGCGAAAAATAACTAAGGGGGTTGATACCTGTTACATTTGAAGGGCTGGCAATGACAGGGATTCCATTAATAAGGATAAGGGGCATTGTGGATTGATCAGTTGGATCAAGGCTTAATCCGCGAAGATTAAGCGTGGATTGGACGCCCGGCGTACCCGACCAGTTCTTTACCCTTAATCCGGCTATGTTTCCCTGTAAAATGTTCTCCAGCCCGCTTCGGTTGGATAAGATCATGCTGTCTACTCTCAGAGAATCCTGAGCCAGTACGCTCATTGCTGCACCAATAGATATAAGAAGGAAAAGCAGGACTTTTCCACCCGGTTTAGGGATCAGTCTCATAATTTTTATTAGTTAGTTCTATTTATTATAGTTATTGGTATTTCTCCAAAAGCAAGCTGCAAACCACTAACCGAACATTTAACCACAAACCCTGCAATTATTTAGTTAAATTAAACAAAAGTTTATAATCACTAACAATTTTATAACAAAAAAGTTATCCACAATTTTGGTTAGCTGGTAAAATCTTCCACCATTTAATTGTTTAACAATATTAAACACGGTTTATTAAGGCTATATGTCGTTTAGATTAAGCTTTTGTAAA
>NZ_DAOMQT010000025.1:0-71660 GCF_035445465.1 Agriterribacter sp. | reverse complement strand
CAGATGTTCTTACCTTAATGCAAAATTTCATAAACGATGAGCCAAAAATTAAAATCAAAGTCTAAAGGTTCCCGCAGGAAATTCCTGCGCAATGCTTCTCTTGCTGCCGCCGGCTATTTTATTGTACCCCGTCATGTGCTGGGTAAAGGATTTGTAGCCCCAAGCGACAAATTAAATATTGCAGGCATTGGCGCAGGAGGCAAAGGAGAAAGCGATCTGACTTCTTTCGCCAAAAGCCCTAATGTTAATATTGTTGCATTAGTTGACGTAGATGACCGTCAGGCTGTAAAATCAAAGCAAAATTTTCCCAAAGCCAAATATTATAAAGACTTCAGGGAAATGCTCGCTAAGGAAAAGAACAATATTGATGCCTGTTCTATTTCAACGCCAGACCACACCCATGCAGTTGCCACATTGGCTGCCATGCAGCTGGGTAAGCACGTATATACGCAGAAACCCCTGACACATGATATTTATGAAGCCCGTATCCTTGCACAGGCTGCCAAAAAATATAAAGTGGTTACGCAAATGGGTAACCAGGGTGGCTCAGGAGACGGGGTAAGAAGAATGAAAGAAATATATGATGCCGGGTTAATAGGAGATATTGTAGAAGCCCAGGCATGGACTAACCGCCCGATATGGCCGCAGGGAATTGCCAAACCCACCGGCAATTTCCCCATACCCGCCGAACTGGATTGGAATTTATGGCTGGGTACCGCTCCTCAGGAAAATTTCAATCCGGCGTATTTGCCATTTAACTGGAGAGGCTGGTGGAATTATGGTACCGGTGCATTAGGTGATATGGCCTGTCATATCATGGATCCTATCTACCGTATACTACCAATAGATTATCCGTCATCTGCTGAATGTAGCATAGCCAACCAATATGCTGCTGGTATGAATCAACCGGCTAATTATATTGACAGTTGTCCTGTTGCATCTATTATCCATCTCGAATATCCCCGGAAAGATAAAAAAGGTACATTGAAAGTTTCCTGGTACGATGGTGGATTGCTGCCTAAAAGACCGGATGAATTATTGCCTGAGGAAGAATTTGGAAACTGGGATGGTGGCGTATTGTTCATAGGAACAAAAGGTAAATTACTTGCCGATTGCTATGGAGCAAAACCCAGGCTGCTACCGCTTTCTAAAAATGATAGTGCCAAAGCTGTAAAAGAAACCATCAAACGTGTGCCAGATGAAAATCATTATCTGCAATGGGTAAACGCATGTATGCTGGGTTATGGTAAAGGCGAAACCAGTTCTAATTTTGAATATGCAGGACCTTTTACAGAAAGTATCCTCATGGGTAACCTGGCTATCCGCAGTGCGCTATACCAGGATCCAAGCGTAAGTGGGTGGGGTAAAAATAGCTTTACAGGCCGCAAAAAACTGTTGTGGGATGCCAAGAACATGAAGATCACCAACTTTGAACCAGCCAATCAGTTCGTTAAGCGCCAATACCGCGATGGCTGGAGCCTGAGTTTGTGAGAAGCGGTCTGAAATTAATTTTTAAATGACGCGTTTAGTTTTTTTGCCGCAGATGCGCAGATTTTATCTGTGCATCTGCGGCATCTTTTATTACGGAATTTGATGGCGTTGTAATCTTTAATGAAAAAAAGCCCGGAGAAAATAAATCCCCCGGACTTACATCAAATCCTTTATCAGTACAATCTTAACCAAATAAAATTACTAATCTTAAAAAAGAAAAGACTTTCAGGGTTGGTAAGTGTAAAAACAGCAATGAAATAATACATTTCCCTTACCAGTACATGAGAAGTGCAATAACTATCCGCTCCTTTACTTATTTTCCAAACGCCCATTCTAAAAAACCAGGAAATACCTGCTTCCAGGCCTTGCTATCATTTGTTGCTCCCCTTTGATAAACAATATCTCCGTCAGTGGTAAAAGTTTTGCTTTTCAGCAGTTCCGCAACTGCAGCAGTTGCATCGCCGATATCTTCCGCGTCGTCTTTTGCAATACCAGTATTGCCACTGGCGCCTGCATAAAACCAGTATTGCAGCTGGGGGCGTTTGCGGGAACTTTTCAATTTTTCAAACATCATCCCTCTTGCTGAAGTATCAAACAGGTTTTTTTCTTTCCTTGAAAAGGCTCCTGAGAATGCACCTGCCTTACTGATCTTATCGGGGTGGTTCCATGCTATATCCAGTGCTGATAATCCTCCGGCGCCGAAGCCGGCAATAGCCACAGATCTAAATTTTCTTACGCCCGCGCTTTTCTTTGCATAGGGATACAGCTCATTATTGAAGAAACTGTCGTAGTGATCTGCTTTTCCGCCTGCAACTGCTTTACCCGATTTTTCCGCCACACCATATTCTTCCAAACGGTTGCCGGCATGAACACCTACAATAACCAAAGGAGAAAGGCGCTTCATTCTGTACAGGCTGTCTGTTATGAACTTTAGGTTCAGTTCATCAAACAACTGCCCGTCGTTACAAACCAGCAGGTTAATGTCAGCGTTGTTATCTGGCTGAGGTGTACTGATAACCGTTAGCTTAACCTTACGCTGGAGATGACGGGAATACAATTCATCTTCCTGCTGCTTTACTCCCTTTTTACAGGCCGGCAAACAGCAAAGTATAAGTGCCAGCATGGATACACTGTATGCATAATGTAATAAACGGGAATGCATTTCTGATCGTTTAAGAGATGAGGCGGCGTATATAAAAAAGGTGAAAGCATTTTAGCTCTTCACCTTTTTCTTTTAAATAGTATAATAATCATTAAGCACTCACCGCCTTGTTCACCAGGCCGGCAGCTTCGCTCAGCAGTATGGCAGATTGTACCTTCAGTCCGCTCTCTTCAATTAATTTTTTTGCTTCCTCCGCGTTGGTTCCCTGCAGGCGCACAATAATAGGCACCTTAATATCGCCAATGGAATTGTAAGCATCAATAACGCCCTGTGCAACACGATCGCAGCGTACAATACCGCCAAAGATATTAATGAGGATCGCTTTTACTTTGGGGTCTTTTAAAATAATACGGAACCCTGCTTCCACGGTTTGCGCATTAGCCGTGCCACCCACATCCAGGAAGTTGGCGGGTTCGCCACCACTGAGTTTGATCATATCCATTGTAGCCATGGCCAATCCTGCGCCATTAACCATGCAGCCTACATTGCCATCTAATTTAATAAAATTAAGATTGTATTTGTGCGCCTCCACTTCCGTAGCATCTTCCTCACTGATATCACGTAAAGCCTCCAGGTCGGTATGACGCATCAGTGCGTTATCATCCAGGTTCATTTTGCAGTCTACCGCGATAATCTTTTCATCACTGGTTTTAAATAATGGATTAATTTCAAGCATACTGCAATCGAGCTCTACATAAGCCTTATATAAATTGGTAACGAATCGTACGCAATTCTTAAATGCTTCGCCGCTCAAACCGAGGTTAAACGCAATTTTTCGTGCCTGGAAAGGAAGCAATCCGCCGGCGGGATGAACCCATTCTTTAAATATTTTATCGGGCGTATCGTGTGCCACCTGTTCAATATCCATTCCTCCTTCGGTGCTGTACATAATTACGTTTTGACCTTTGCTGCGGTCGAGCAGTATAGAAAGATAAAACTCCTTTACAGGGTTTGCGCCGGGGTAGTACACATCCTGGGCTACTAATACTTTGCTTACTAATTTACCCGCAGGCCCCGTTTGTATGGTTACCAGGGTACGTCCTATAATATTCCCGGCAATGGTTTTAATATCTTCCGCGTTTTTACCAACAGCTACACCGCGTTGTTCAGAGCCCTGTATCTTACCTTTACCGCGGCCTCCGGCGTGGATCTGCGCTTTAACTACGGCAAAATTGTTCCCATAATGCACTTTCAGTTGTTTGTATGCTTCTTCCGCTTTTTCGGCGGTATCAACGGGTATGCCATCCTGAACGGGAACATTAAATTTTTTCAGCAGCTCTTTAGCCTGGTATTCGTGCAGATTCATGTGTAAAAATTTCAGCGAAAATAACGCAGAATAGGGGAATAGAAAAATTGATAAAAAAGCAACAGGAAATGAATTTTTTCAGGTTGTGAAGGGGATCAGTCTGAACTTGTCATATTTCCTGTTGCTGTAAAAGTTGCAATGATTTGAACGGACGGTTAAAATGCACTGCGGTTTTCATGGTGGTACCGGATCGGATTGGTGTTCCTCAAATGCAGCATTGGCTTTTTACATAGTATCGGATCGGTGGTTTTCGGATATTGGATGGTTAGTTTAGGAATTGGATAGGTTAAGGATCTATTGGATTTGTTACACAAAGAAACATCCTTTAGCCATTCCGGAAAATAGGTCGGCATATTATTGTTTAGTCATCGTTTCACTACAATGCGGGAAATCTACGATAAAAGGCTGCTAAGCATTTACCCGTAGCACGTTGCGGGAACCGGGTTTTGCCATATATAACACCGTGTGATACAAGTTAAATTAACTTCACTACCATGGTGCTTATGCAGGAATTTCCATTACATCCACACGGAGAAATACGTATACTTTGTTTGATAGCAGGAATCCTTTATCAGGGAACTAAATTTCTATTTTGGTATGGTATGTTTTCTAATTGATATAAGATAAGGAAAAAAGGATGTAAATAGCTTAAAATAAGGAAAGCTGGGTGTGTTTGGCTGATGCCTTCGTTTTAGCCGCAACAGGCAGGTCAACGGTATCCGCAATGCAATAAACCGGTGTTTCGTGGTAGCGGGAAGCAACAATAATGGTGGTGCCATTTGCTTCTTTATTAAAAAGCTCTGCAACTAATTCCGGGCTATTATTGTTTTTGGATAAATGCGATAATATTAAATGCGTTAAATGGTTTCCCCGGTACTGTGTAAATAATTCAAGTGCCTGCATATTCGACAAATGCCCGTTGCCTCCACTGATGCGTTTTTTCAAATAATAAGGATAGCTGCCGTTGGCAAGCATATCCCCGCAATAATTAGCTTCCAGAAAAACGGAATGGCACTGGCTGAAGTGATGGATAACATGGGTGCATGAATTGCCGATATCGGTAAAAACGCCTACTTTAACCTTGTTGTTGGTTACTACAAAACTGTGCGGATCGCAGGCATCATGGCATTTGGGAAAGCCCGTAATGGTTAAATCCCCTATAGTTACCGGCTGTTGTGGTAAAAAGTGCTGAACAAGATGTTTTTCAACCGGGATAGCGGCAGCCTGTAAGGTAGCTGGTGTGACATAAACCGGAAGCTGGAATTTTTTACACAGGCCGGGTATGCCGGTAATATGATCTGAATGCTCATGCGACACAAAGATCGCTTTCACCAGGCTCATATCCAATCCCAGGCGCTTCATTCTTTTTTCGGTTTCCCTGCAGGAAATGCCCGCGTCAATCAGTACGGCTTCCTTTTCGTTTCCGATATAATAGCAGTTGCCGTTGCTGCCCGAATTTAAAGAGGTGATAAAAAGCGCCATAGCACCGCAAAAATAAGGAACTGCACTATTGTGCCTTACAATTATTTCGCCTGCAATTGAAAATGTTCTACCTTATTGTTAATGGGGGTGATCGTTTTTAAGTATGCGTAAACAGCTCTCAGGTCGGTAGTATCCATGCCTGCATACATAGCCCAGGGCATGATGGTGTTTACCTGGCTGGCAGTTACTTTAAATATGCTCGCAGTATCGGTATAGGCTTTGAACCGGGCTATAAAAGCAGCTTCTGTCCAGTTGCCCAAACCTGTTTCGGCATCGGGCGTAATATTTGCCGAGCGTACGGTGCCGTTGGGCATTTGAAATTCCCTGCCCCCGGCGTATGCCAGCTCAGGAATGATCTGTCCTTTTTTAACCTGGGTGTGGCATTCTATGCAGGCGGCGATAGTAACAATATAATGACCATAGTTTACCAGGTCTGTTTTTGCAGGGCGTTCTAAGGGAGTGTTATTGGCAGGAATGGTGTTGAGAATAAAATTCAAGGGAAAATCTATGCTGCGTTCGGGTATGGTGCTGTTAATAACAGGTAGTTGCCGCAGGTAGGCAATAATATCATACACATCTTCTTTATCCATTTTTCCATAATGCAGGTAGGGCATTACCGGAAATAATGCTTCCCCGTTTTTATTTACACCTGTGGTAATGGTTCTGTAAATTTCGCCATCGGTCCAGGATCCCAGGTTTTGAGGTGTAATATTTTTGGAGTAAAAACTTCCCGGGAAACCCATCTCCCTTCCAAAATACTCGCCTCCTTTTCCCAGCGTTTCGGGAGCAAGGGGCCCGGTAAAACGGCTCCAGTCGCGGGTGGAATGGCAGTCCATGCAAACAGTTATATGATTTGCCAGGTACGCGCCCCGCGCAATGCGTTCAGGTGTTACCGTTATCGTGATGTCCGGCGCCGCGGCCACATCGGGTAATGCAAATTTTAAATACCCTGCAATGCCGCCAATGGCAACAACTATAATAAGTAAAATGACCAGAAAAACCTTTTTCATGATGTATAAAGTTGCAAGTTGAATGAAAAAATTGAAGTGAGGTAGCAGATAAGGGTGGACCCAACAGGACGTAAAAATAATACATCCGGAATAAATTGTATATAATATTGGGCGTATTTCAATTTTTCGCTCCATGTACAACTTTCCGGTCGGTGAGACACCGACCGGTAGCGGGTTCTACAGGTGGGTGTCACCACCCACCTGCGAAAAAAGAAAATGATCGCAAATATATCTCCGCGGCCGCTGCACCACCGCTATCGCTGCGGGAAAATATGGTCTCTGTAACGATCTGTACTTCAGCATATATGCCAGCAGGAGTGGGGACCCTGATCAGCAATACCCCGTGCCAGGCTTTTCCTGTTTCCCCGGAATGACGATAATTTTCCCCAATACCTTCATCGGGTATAGCAGCCGGGTACTTTTTAAAACAAAACCTGACAATGGAAATAAGAGGGTAAGGTTTTTGTAGCTTTGCATTTATGTTTTTAAAACTTAAAAAATATATTGCTATGAATTTTCGCTTTATTAACCGGAGGCCGATGTATATGTTGACTCTTGTTCCGGCGCTCGCCCTCGTTTTTTCCTGTAACAGTCCAACCAGCAACGAATCAACTGCAGATAGCGCCCAGGTTGCCGGCGACCACACCCATGCTATGGATGATACCGCCCCTGTTCCTTTAGTAAGCCATGCCGAAGCGGTGCTGGCAGGTACCTATGCCGACACGGCGGTATCCGGTACAGCCAAATTTGACGCTGTTGATAATGGTAAAGTGAAATTAGAACTGGAGATAACCATTCCGGCTAAGGCAGGTAAAAGTGTAGCTGTTCATCTTCATGAGCATGGCGATTGCGGCGATAATGGAAACATGTCGCACGGGCACTGGAACCCTACTAACCAGCAACATGGGAAATGGGGAAGCGCCAGCTTTCATTCGGGCGATATAGGAAATGTGCAATTAGACGTGCAGGGAAAAGGTACCCTCACATTAGAAACGGATTTATGGACATTAGGCGGTAGCGCCGAAAAAAATATTTTGGATAAGGCGCTGATTGTGCACGGTGGTGTTGACGATTATACTTCTCAGCCATCGGGTAATGCAGGCACGAGAATAGGATGCGGTGTTATTAAGTAAACCAGCCGCATTGAAATATTGAATTCGTTACTTATTGATGCTACTATTGCCACTAACACAGGCATATGCTTTTGTTGTTAGTGGCAATTTTTATGGTATAGCCTTTTTGCCGGCCGGTACATTATTATGGAAGTTTGTATTGTTTGGTCGCATCATCTAATATTAATACCCAATCCTGCCCGTAACCCGAAGTGGGCGGCGTGAAGTGCAGCTTCCCTTTATTTATAGTTTCAGCGGTGGAAATAGTTGCTCCGTTCCGGGGATTGTACCAGTTGGCTTTTAACCTGCTGCCCGATATTTTTCCTCCATTAACGGTAAACGGCTTTCCTGCTGCCGTATAAATGAACGCATAGTCTTTTCCTCTTGTAGCCTGTATGCGTTCAGCAGGCCCGTAATGATCTTCAGCAATAAGCGACTGGTCGGGTACCCGCTCTAAAAACGGCCGGGAAAGCATTAGCTTTTTCAGATGCTGCATTTGCAGAGCGCCGGGCAGTTCCAGGGCCTCCTGCCAGTATATGTGCGGTCCGTTTACGGCTTCACGGTAAGGCGAATAAAATTGCCAGATATCATGGCAGCCATAGGTATGTCCAAATGCGCCCGCAAACACATCTAAGTATGCATACAATCTCACATCATATGCGTTGCTTGTTCCCAGCTCTTTTGCATTAAAGCAAACAGGGTGGTCTTCATATAATGGTTCTCCATCCATTACCGGTTTTACAGGCGTCATATTATATACCGCCTGAATTTTATCGTATACAGGCGCATTACGGCAATGACCATTCTGGAACATGTTAAACGACAACCAGTCTTCTTTCATAAACCACTCCGCGCTTCCATACTGGTTAGGCTGGGGATGAAAAGTAATAAGTGGCTTTGTGCCGGTTCCGTAACCTGCTGTTATCCCTTCGGCCATGCTGTTCCATATCGCTACATCATTTGCATTACTCGGGTTACGGTCGCCTCCGGTGATCCATATAATATTGGATTTGTTTCTATACCTTTTGGCCAGCCATTGGCCGTATTGCCTCGCATTTTCCGTAGTAAATATTTCAGGGCCTTTTCCCCATGTGCTTTTAAATACTTTATCGCCCCAGGTGGGCAGCAAACCGATCACTATATTATACTCATTTGCCTTGTCTATAATATAATCCACATGACGAAAGTATGCCTCGTTGGGTTTGGCAGGATCATCGTTCTCCAACGGCAGGTCTCCGTAAGCGTTAGGGGTGTGCAACCCGTCAAATTCAGCCAGCACTACTGCCTGAACAACAGTGAAGCCCTGCTCTGATCTGCGTTTTAAATAATAATCTGCCTGTTCGCGGTTTAAGCGGTGAAACAGTTCCCACCCGGTATCACCCAAATAAAAAAAGGGAGCATTATTGCGCAACAGAAAGCGTTTATTATCACTAACTGTAAACTGGGCTGTTGTTATAAGGCACAACAGCAGGCATACAAGAGAAAGACAGGTTCGTTGCATGAAAGTAATATATGGCAAGTTTATAGTTTGTGGTTTTGAGTTTTAAAGTTACTGAATCTCAAATCTGATCTTCTTTCTACCCTTTCCGCACCAGCCATCTCCACATCTCCCTCCAGGTAACTTTTTTGCCATAGAGCAAAATACCTGTCCGGTAAATTTTTGCGGTAACCCAGGTAAAAAACAAAAATGTTAATACCAATAAAAGCATTGAAAGTCCTAACTGCCACCAGGGAACGCCATAAGTAACCCTGCCCATCATTACAATAGGGGAGGTAAGCGGAAACAGGCTGCCAAATACCGCTATGCCACTGTCGGGGTCATTGATGGCTTTGGTCATGATAACAAAACCCAGGATAAGCGGCATCATAACGGGAAAGACCAACTGCTGGGCTTCCTGCTGGTCTTCACTCACTACGCTGCCTATAGCGGCAAACAGGGCAGCATATAGTAAATAGCCTCCCAGGAAATAAAATATAAAAGAAAAAAGGATCAGTGCTATAGGAAGTGATCTTATACTTTCGATGATCTCAGCCACTTTCCCTGAATTTACACGCTGGGCTGCGGCGCCGGCTACTGCAGGATCGGATAGTTGATTGAATACATCAGGGAAAAGCAAAGGAATGATAAGCTGAAGTAAGCCCATGACCACGATCCATATAGCAAACTGCGTTAAGCCAACGGCGCCAATACCAATTATTTTTCCAAGCATGAGCTGGAAGGGTTTGGCAGAGCTTACAATTACTTCGGCAATACGGTTGGTCTTTTCTTCCATAACGCCACGCATCACCATCGTGCCATATATCAGTAAAATCATGTAGATAAGAATACCGGCAATAAACGAAACGGCGTACGCAACGCCGGCAATACTTTTCTTTTCACCTTTGCCGGAGTCTATAGCATTTTCAATTTCAATATCGGCTTTAATGTTTTTATATATTTCCGGGTCAATATTTGCAGCGATCAACCGTTTTTTTTCAACCGCTCCATTGACCTTTTTTTCCAGTGCCGATTTTACAAACAGGTTTACGGCTGCCTGGCTGTGCAGCTTTATATGCGGAAGATCGCTTTTATTAAATTCGGGTATATATAAAAAAAGGCTGTAGCCCTCGTTTTTGTATCTCGGTTTAAAAGATTGTTCTGTTTCATTATGAATAAAGGTATAAGTTGACTTGTCGTTTTTTCCTGCCTCTATTTTACCGTTAAACAGGTTCGCTTCATCAAGAATGGCTACTCTTTGTGTATTGCTTTCACCGCTAATGGAAACAGCTATAATAATGGCGTAAAAGGCCACAATTACCAAAGGCACAAGAAGGGTAGTGAGTAAAAAGGATTTTCTTTTCACCCTGGTCATGTATTCTCTTTCTATTATCAGGCGGATCTTATTCATATGCTTTACCGGATTGTAATATTATGTCTGTAGCAATTCATTTTTATACGGAAGTGTTAACAGGTTGAAATTCCCGTGCCAGCGGAGTACCTTCAACCAGCTTTATAAAAATATCATTTAAAGACGGGAGGATCTCGTTAAAGGATATGATCTCGTGATGCCGGGCCAGTAAATGTTGTAATACATCATGTGGCTTATATCCTTCATGGATCTTCAGTATCAATGCCTCGCCTTTTTCACCGGTTACTTCAAAAATGCTATTACCGGTTATGCTATCCGGTTTTTTTTCAAAACCAACCCGGAAAATATTTTCTTTAAACTCCTGCTTCACATTTTTTACGGAACCGTCTAATATTTTATTTCCCTTGTTAATAAGAATAATATGGTCGCAGATCTCTTCTACCTGTTCCATGCGGTGGGTGCTGAAAATAATGGTGCTGCCGTTTTTTGCCAGCCTGAATATTTCGTCTTTTATTAAATTGGCATTCACCGGGTCAAGTCCGCTGAAGGGTTCATCTAAAATAATAAGCTTCGGTTCATGGAGTACGGTGGTAACAAACTGTAATTTCTGGCTCATGCCCTTGCTGAGGTCTTGCACCTTTTTGTTCCACCAGCTTTCCATTTCCAGGCGCTGAAACCAGAATTTTATTTTTTCCATGGCTTCCGCTTTGCTTAATCCTTTCAGCCGGGCAAGGTATAAAGCCTGTTCGCCGATCTTCATTTTTTTATACAGTCCTCTTTCTTCGGGCATATAGCCTATTCGCACGATATCATTGATGGGATCAAATTTTTTTCCTTCAAAAGTGATGGAGCCGCTATCGGGAAAAAATATGCCGGTGATCATCCGGAGTAAGGTGGTTTTGCCTGCGCCATTAGGACCCAGCATACCAAAAATAGCGCCCTGTTCAATCGTAAAGCTAACATCATCTACCGCTTTTTGCGTAGCAAAATATTTTCTGAGCTGGTGAACTTCTAAAATGTGCTGCATATCGAGTATTAGTTGCGCCCGGTTAAATTTTATTACAGAGGTATGAAAAGAAATTTATAAGATGGCAACAAAGGCATAAAGATTTTAAAAGTTTTGTAACCCGTTTCACATTTTCCACTTTTCCGATATAATGTCTGCTATTTTTTCGCCATCCATTGCCGCGCTTACTATTCCCCCGGCAAAGCCGGCTCCTTCGGCGCAGGGGTACAGATTATGTATTTGCGGGTGATGGAGGCTTACCTTATCCCGTGGTATACGAACCGGCGATGAAGTACGGCTTTCCGTTGCCACAACAATGGCTTCATTGCTGTAATAGCCTTTCATTTTTTTACCAAAGGCTATCAGCCCTTCCTGCAGGGTGCGATAAATAAATGAGGGAAAAACAGCTTCCAGCGAAGTGGCTGTTACACCCGGTAAGTAAGAACAGCGGGGAAGGGTTGAAGAAGCATTATTTTCAGCAAAATCAACCATGCGCTGTGCAGGCGCTGCAAATTTTCCGCCCCCCGCATTGTAAGCCTTTCTTTCTATGCTTTCCTGGAAATACATTGCGGCCAGCGCGCCATGGTTTCTAAAAGCCTGCACGTCCTTTTCTTCCACGGTAACCACAATGCCGCTGTTGGCATAAGGGTTATTTCGTTTAGAGGGGCTCCATCCGTTTACTACTAGCTCACCCGCACCTGTAGCTGCGGGAGCAATAATACCCCCCGGGCACATGCAAAATGAAAACACACCACGCTGGTTGGCTTGTGTTACTAAGCTGTACGAGGCGGGTGGCAGGTTAACGGATGATGAATGCCCGGATGCCGTACCGGGAAAGGAATGATACTGAATTTGGTCAATGAGTTGCTGCGGATGCTCGATGCGTATACCTAACGCGAAAGGTTTTAGCTCAATACTTATTTTTTTTTGATCCAGTAAACGGTAAATATCTCTCGCCGAGTGTCCCGTGGCTAATATAAACGCATCTGCTTTAAATACATTTTCATCGGCCGTTTTTACGGCTTTCAGAATATTGCGGTCAATAATAAAGTCCGTTACTTTTTTTTCAAATAAAAATATACCGCCGCAATCCCGGATGGTATGGCGCATGGCGGCAATAATATGCGGGAGCTTATTGGTGCCGATATGCGGGTGTGCATCATACAAAATATTTTCTTCGGCGCCAAAATGAACGAACAGGCTAAGTATCCTGCTGATATTACCACGCTTATTGCTGCGGGTATAGAGCTTACCATCGCTGTAAGTGCCCGCCCCGCCTTCACCGAAGCAATAGTTGCTTTCCGGGTTTATGACGCCTTCCTTATTCAGTACCGCAAGGTCTCTTCTTCTTGCCCTTACGTCTTTTCCTCTTTCCAGTATAATGGGTCGTATGCCTTTTTCTATCAGTTGCAAAGCAGCAAATAACCCGGCCGGTCCGGCGCCAATAATAATTACTTTTTTTTGAGCGTGTTCCACGCTTTTAAAATGAAAGACAGGAACTGGTCTTTGCTGAAAAGGCTCATTAATGAACGCGTTAACAGTAAGCATTATCCATGCCTGCCTGCCCCTGGCATCAACAGACCTTTTGAGTATATGAAACCCCGAAACTGCTGAAGGTGTAACACCTTCAGCGGCAGCGATATGTTCGCTAATTAACGATGCTGTGGCTGCCTGCGAAGGAAGCAAACGAAGCACAATATTTTTTTGCATAGATAAGAGGTCAGGTGGTTATCCTAAAACTCAGCTTGTTTTGCAGGCAGTTGTTTTAAAAAGGTAAATCATCTCCCGGAGCGGAAGACGGAACTTCGCTCACGCTATAATCATTTGCAGTGGTAACCGGCTCCTCCTGTTGCAGGCTAATCGTTTCCATTCGCCATGCATCAAGATTAGTTATATAATTCACCTGCCCGTTCTTTTCCCAT
The DNA here is from genome assembly GCF_035445465.1 of Agriterribacter sp. Taxonomy (NCBI): domain Bacteria; kingdom Pseudomonadati; phylum Bacteroidota; class Chitinophagia; order Chitinophagales; family Chitinophagaceae; genus Agriterribacter; species Agriterribacter sp. The sequence continues at coordinate 58,320 of NZ_DAOMQT010000025.1, read as the reverse complement.
TTACTGCCTTTTATGTTGAAATGTACTTTTACTGTTTCTCCAATACTAAAGCGGTCGGGCATACTGGTTTTATCCTGCACACATTGGAATTTGGCGTAATTGGTAATCATCCTTCCTCCAATATCTTCCGTTTTTTCAATTACAAATTCACGGGTTTTAAATGTTGCGGTACGCTGTACCGTATCTGATTTGGCAATTAATTTGCCGGTTAATTCGTAGCTCATTATAAATATTTAAAGGGCAAATGTAGCGGTTATAACTGAGTGATGTTTTTGAAATTTTGATTTTGTTTTTGCATAAAAAAATTTTACCTTCCTGCAGGCAAGTGAAAAGCTGTACAAATGAAAAAAAGTATTTCCGTACCTATATTAGCTTTCATTTTTATAGCATCCTGCCGGCTTTCTTACCAACCACAATCAGTTCAATATACAGATTACCGGATAAGCAGTACGGGTAATACCGATACCAGCTTTGCTGCGTTCTTAAAGCCTTATGGCGATAGTGTACATAAACGCATGCAGGTTGTTGTGGCAACAGCGGCAACTACTTTGCAGAAAAAGCAACCTGAAGGCACACTGGGTAATTTTTTAGCTGATGCTTTACTCGAAAGCGCAGCCGAAAGATTTGATATACACATAGATGCCGCTTTTTTGAACCCGGGAGGTATCAGAATGGCGTATATCGGATCGGGACCGGTAACCATTGGCAATATATATGAAGTGATGCCTTTTGACAACCTTATGGCATTGCAGGAAGTGAACGGAAAAGTGTTGCAGGCGTTTCTTGATCTTACCGCCGCAAAGGGCGGATGGCCGGTAGCAGGACTAACCATGAAAATTAAAGATAAGAAAGCCACGGATATCATAATAGGAGGGAAATCTTTAAATGTGAATGCGCATTACAACATCGTTAATTCCGACTATATTGTTAATGGCGGCGATAATTGTGATATGCTGAAAGCCATTCCTGCAAAAACAACAGATTACCTGATAAGAGATGCATTTATTGATTATTTTAGTAAGCAGGATGCACAGGGGAAAAAAATTGCAGCTCAAATAGAAGGTCGCGTAAGCTATGCTCAGTAGAAGAAAATTCATACAGCAATCTGTTTGCATTAGCGGGGGTGTGCTGGCAACATCAAATTATGCATTGGGCAGCGATGCAGGATCTGTGCAAAAGCTTATTGTTTTACATACCAATGATGTGCATAGCAGGTTAGAGCCTTTTCCTTTGGATGGAAGCAGGAATGCAGGACTGGGAGGAGTAGCTGCCCGCGCTGCATTAATTAATACCATAAGAAGTGAAGAAGAAGATGTGTTGTTATTAGATGCGGGAGATATATTCCAGGGCACGCCCTATTTTAATTTTTATAAAGGGGAGCCCGAAATAAAGGCCATGAGTAAAATGCGTTATGATGCCGCTACAATGGGTAATCATGATTTTGACGCGGGAATGGAAAATTTTGCCACGCAATTGCAGTACGCCAGCTTCCCTGTAGTGCTCTGTAACTATGACTTCACCAACACGCCAATGGAGCACCGGTGTGTTCCCTATAAGCTATTTAAAAAGGGAAAACTCAAAATTGGCGTTACAGGTGTTGGCATTGCACTGAAAGGATTGGTACCAGATGCATTGTATGGCAATACGCAGTATCTTGATCCTGTTGAGCACGTGAATCGCATTGCTGCCAGTTTAAAAAAGAAAGAAGGGTGTGATATGGTTATTTGTTTATCGCATTTGGGGTACAGGTACCGGGAAGGTAACAGGATGAGCGATGAGGTTTTGGCGAAAGAAACAGAATATATAGACCTGATCATTGGCGGACATACCCATACTTTTATGGATAAGCCGGTGATTTATAAAAATAAGCTGGGCGGCGATGTAATTGTTAATCAGGCAGGTTGGGGTGGTATGGTATTAGGCAGGCTTGATTTTATTTTTGAGAAGAATAAAAGTAAAAGTTTGGCAAACACGCACACTGTTCTTATTGGGAAAAAATCAAGTGAATAAAAAATTTTTTTTTCAACAGGAAATGTTGATATTCGCCGCCCTGCCCTACTTTTTTTTGATGCGTTATGCACATTAAAAAAATGAAAAACCTTACAAACTATAATATACTTAATTCAATATATAAACTGCTTTACGGATAATGGATAAAACACATGATAAAGTATGGCTCAATTGTCTTGGCATAATAAAAGATATTGTAGAGTGGCAGCATTTTAAAACCTGGTTTGAACCCATTAAGCCTGTTGGATTAAAAGATAAAATTTTAACCATACAGGTGCCCAGCCAATTCTTTTATGAATACCTGGAAGAGCATTATGTAAATTTACTGGCAAAAACATTGAAGAGAGAATTAGGAAAAGAAGCAAGACTGGAATATCGTATCATGGTAGATAGCGGCAACGACAAGAATAAACCACTTACCATGGATGTTCCCGGGCATGGTTTTAAAACATATTCGAATAATGAAATGGACTTTCCTTTGGTTATAAATAATCCGGTAAAAAATCCATTTGTAATTCCGGGATTGAAAAAGATGCAGATTGATTCGCAGCTCAATCCCATATATACATTTGAATCTTTTATTGAGGGCGATTGTAATCGCGTAGCCCGCAGGGCAGGTAAAACCGTTGCCGAAAAGCCGGGGTCTACCTCCTTTAACCCGCTGGTAGTGTATGGTGGTGTTGGATTAGGCAAAACACACCTGGCACAGGCCATAGGCAACGATGTAAAACGGCTTCATGCGCACAAGGTAGTGTTATATGTAAGCTCGGAAAAATTCATTAACCAGTTCCAGGATCATAGCCGTAATAACGCCATCAATGATTTCATTCATTTTTACCAGATGATTGATGTACTGATCGTGGATGACGTGCAGTTTTTTAACCGTGCCGAAAAATCGCAGGATGCGCTTTTCGCTATTTTTAATCATTTGCACCAGAGCGGTAAGCAGCTTATCCTTACCTCCGATAAATCGCCCAAAGACCTGGAAGGTGTGCAGGAAAGATTGCTGAGCCGTTTTCGCTGGGGACTGAGCGCCGATATGCAGTTGCCCGATTATGAAACCCGGATGGACATCCTGGAAAAGAAGATGAAGAATGACGGGCTGGAGATGCCTAAAGAGGTGGTGAAGTACATTGCATACAATATTCAAAGTAATGTAAGAGAGCTGGAAGGCGCTTTAATTTCTCTTTTGGCACAGTCTTCGCTTAACAAGAGGGAAATAGATCTCGAATTGGCAAAAAAAGTACTCCGTAATTTTGTAAAAACATCATCAAGGGAGATCACTATCGAAACCATCCAGAAAATGGTTTGTGATTACTTTAATCTCCCTTATGAACGGTTGCTTCAAAAAACCCGTAAGAGGGAAATTGTGCAGGCCCGGCAGATCACAATGTATCTTGCCAAGCAATTCACCAAAAACTCTTTAAAAACAATTGGAGAGCATTTTGGGGGAAGAGACCATACCACTGTTATTCACTCCTGTCAAACCGTGAAGGACCTGATGGATACCGACGGATTGTTCAGGGAAAGTGTAGTGGAACTGCAACAGAAAGTACAACTGGCTGCCATGTAAAAATATTTGTACTGATTCATAAAAAACCCCGTGATTATTCCGGGGTTTTTTATTTTAGCGTAGGAATAAAACCCGGGCTATGACCATAAACAGGATGATAACCATAACAGGAAAAGTGCAGGGGGTGTTTTACAGGGGAAGTGCCAGGGAACAATCCGAACGGTTAGGCGTAAACGGAGAGGTAAAGAATATGCCCGATGGTTCTGTGGTGTTAATAGCGGAAGGAGAGGAGGAAGCCGTAAAGGCTTTAATTGCCTGGTGCCATTACGGACCGCCGCGTGCAGAAGTACAGGAAGTAGCAGTTAAGGAAGGTGTAATAAAAGGATATAAAGATTTTAAGGTAATACGGTTTTAATATTTGGGTTTTCTGATGATTCACCCTATTTTTGCCGTCCTTTCAGCAACAGGTGAGGTGGATGAGTGGCTGAAATCAGTAGTTTGCTAAACTGCCGTACGGGTAACTCTGTACCGCGGGTTCGAATCCCGCCCTCACCGCAGAGGATTAAAAAGGTTGACAATAAAAGTCAGCCTTTTATTTTGTTGCGAATAATATGGTTATGAAAACAATCCTGTCATGCAAAAGCAGCGTTGGAAAATGCTGCAGAAATCGTAACAATAACCCTGAATAATTGAACCTATACCCTTCTCCGGGGAAATGTACGGGGTACCGGCATAAGTTTGGTAGCGTTTGATTTGTGCAGTACCAGACCTGTTCCCGATATCATCACTTATCTCAATAATCAAGTTTCAGCTCCAAGCCCCTTAGCAAATACGTCAACCCTTTCCATATTTCGTCCAATAACTGCAACTTTTGCAGGGTCCCCCATCAACACTCTTCGTGCAGTTATGCCTTCCACTGTAGCATTAATTCCATCAAGTACACCAACACTTTTAGATGATTTAAAAAAGGATTTTAAAGCGATCTTCAATTGAAAGAAAGCTCGTTGGCTATAGATGCTGGCTAGCATAAGTGTTCTGCCAGCAGGAGAAAGCGAGTAAAAGCCTTTTAGTAATTGGTCATTCCACTTACTTGAAATACGTGAAGACTATCCGATTCGTCAAGATAGACGTAGTATAAAGTTTTAAACTGGGATAATCCGGCTAATAGGTACCAATTATTCTGCTCTAACTCCCCAATAACGTTAAATGTCATACTTCTACTTGGGTCTATATCCGCAGGCCTTCTCCAAACGAAACCATTGTATCTATTAAAGTATACTTTTCGATCTAAATAATTTTCTCCATTGTATTTGACATTTGCGACAAATGAGAAACTTGTGTCTTCCACCAAACCGTGATAAAGTTCCATGTCGGTAGGGGCGTTTAAATTGATGGTTCTGCTGCTGTCTTTTAGCTTCATTCTATAAACTTCAAAATAATTATCAACTTTATCCCAATTAGGATTAATCACATAGTCTTTCGTAATGGTAACAGCCCTGTCATTCCAACAACTCGTTGTAAGAACCAAAAGGATAATCATTCCTGCAAAATAAACTCTCATCATTCCTGTTTTTTAGCAGCTGGTATGTTGTCAAGGATTAAAGCTGTGTTAGGATGAACCTTCCCAAATGCTTCCCTATTAGCTTTGTATTTGTCATCATTGCTCTTGTTGTTTTCAACTTTCCATTGCTTGTAGATGCCAAGCGCATTAATCAAAATCCTTTGACCATATAATGACCCTTCAAGTTCTGTCGATGATGTTGTTCTGACAGGGGTATCAATACCTTCCGGCCCATCCAGTTGCATTCCCCGTATTTTATACCAATTCTTTGAGATAAAATCATCAATTCTATTTACCATATCCTTATCAGCCTGTAAAGTCCTTATATCTTCGAGATAAGTTGCATAATTCTCGCTTGTCACTGCAGCATAATCCTTATCGTGTCGCTTGGCTATGGCATCTGCCCAGTCTATCGGTTGCTCGTTGAAATTATAATTTGTGCTTTTAGGATTTCCATCGTGGGTTACGGAGCCTCCCCCAGAATACAGGCCGTGAAACTCAAAATCTGATGCTCCTCCAACTTGGCGTTGCTCCCAACGTTCATCCGTTCTGTTCCCAGCAGCATCATAAGCATAATGAACAATGCCCCTTCCACCCGGGCCAAAAGGAACCGAATAATGAACACCTGCTGTTGTGCCACCCAATCTCTTGATGTCTTTGTCGGTCATCTTATAAAATTTAGTTTTTGCGACAGCTCCATTGGCATAATGGTGGAAAGCAATATACTCTAACCCATCCAAGTCAACTCCATCAATCGGTCTATTCGATGCGAACTGGTACGGTGTTAATTCCGGATACTTGTTTGTCAGTGGGTCAACGCTCAAAAACCTTCCCAGCCTCCTGTCATAAATCCTCATTCCATAATCCTGTATCCCTTCTCCTGCATCATTATCATTCTCCTTGCCATTAAACCCATAGCGATAACCTCCCGGCCCGCCCCTGAAAGTTCGGGCAGGCATTTCCATACCAAACGGGTAATAATCCTGCGCACTCACTATATCTGCTTCGTAATAATCTATGGTTCCGTTACCTGCGTCATGACCTTTCTTTTTATCGCTCACCGTTGCCAGTACATTGCCCAGATGATTGTTCAGTTCAAAGAACTTTTTGCCTCTTTCAAATATAATTAAACTGCCGCTATTTCCATAACCCATATTTACCGGCTTCAGTGGCATTGCCGAAAGATCCTTAGCAGGTATGAAGATCCCAAGGCGACTGCTCCCATAAAGGTGCTGTTCGTTTAAAAGTAATTTGTTATCCCTGTTATTTATACCGTATACAGCCATTACATTGCCGTTGGCATCGCGCACATAAAAAGTAGTAGTGGTGGCGTTGGGAACGGTTACCTCTTTGCTGATGCGGTTTCCCGCCGCATCGTATGTATAAGCGATTGTTTCACCATTGGTTTTGGTAACACTTTTTATCTTTCCATATACCGTCCATTCTATTTTGCTAATGCCTCCGGCATTGTCCTTTATCAAATTACCAGTTTCATCGTAAGCATAATTGCCCGGCTGCTGATCGTCTATGTCTTCAGGATAAGCGGAGGCAGGAACCCTGTCTTTTACATGGTCTAATTTATTATTTCCCGGCTGGTAGTGATAGGTGAGATTATCCATAGCCAAAGCGGAGCCCAAACCATTCCTGTTATAGGCGAGTATGTTTCCATTGGCATCATAACTTATGCTTTCTTTATACTCCTGCGTGACGGTAAGGCCATTATCCCAGATATTTTTGCCGGTTGTATTTCCTTTATATGCATCCATTCCGGTAAGCCGGTTAAGCTGATCATACTGGTAATTATACAAAAGCGGGGCGCCCAGCCTGCCAATGTTAACCGCCATGCTGCTGATATTACCATTGAACAGCGGTTTATATGCATTGAACATTTCCAACTTTGTACTTAAGCCGCTATAAGCACCTGACGCATTGATAGCCGTGTAGTCGTTGCCGTAATAGTGCAGGCTGAAACCATACGCATCTTTTGAAACCGGGTTTTCTTCAGTAAAGGCTCCGTTTACAGCCTTTAGCCACCCCTGCAGGGTATAGGCGTAATCAATACCCTGTACCTGGTTTTCGCCAATTACAGCACGGCTAAGCGGGCCATGTTTATAATACCGGTAGTGAGCGTCATGATCCCAATGTGTTTCATCCGCACCGGTATACACATCTGTAAGACGGTTTTCGGCATCGTAACTGTATTGATGATAAAACGCATCAGGCTGTATGACCGATTGCTTAGTAACGGGGTCGTATAAGCGGGGCTGGTAACTTACCCGGTTTATTTTTCCGCTGACCAGATCGTACTGGTATGTAATACGTTTATAGCGGTTACCCTGCTGAGCCATTACGCCCGCTGAGCCGTAATCCTGCAAAATCGTATCTATATTTCCGTGGATATCGTAATTATAAAATACGGCATAATCATAATTGTTCAGGTTTCCCGCTTCAGTAAATACAGAAAATGAAACCCGGTTACGCAGGTTGCTTTGACGCATAATATACGGCAACAGGTCTTTTTGCAGGTAACTCTCCCCGGCCCGCTGATCGTAAAATGTAGCAGTTACCTGTTTTTTGCAGGAAGCATTACTGTTCATCCAGTTTTGCAATTGCACAGGGGTACGGCTTATGCTGTTGTTCATTTCGGAACCGGCATTGTTTAATTGTCCTGCTTCGGTTATACGGGAGAGGTGGTCATAAAGCGTGTAACTATATGTCACCCCAGGCCCCTCACCCCCGGCGGAGAAGGACGCAGCCTGTTTCGCATTTTGAGACAGCACCAGTCTGCCTATCCGGTCGTACCAAAACCGGCTCACGCCTGCATCGGGCGTTTGCTGTTGCACCACCTGGTTAAGTGTATTGTAACGATACTGGGTTATAAAGCCATGTTCAGGAACCAGTATATTATTTTCTGTGCGGGCTTGTTTTACGTGCTGCAACCAATTTACATCAAAATTGGGATGAACGCCCTGCGGGGGAATGGTTTTAACCAGGTTGCCCGCCTGGTCGTAGTAATACAATGTATAATGATATTCGCTTACCGGCTGGTGTACAACAAAGGTTTCATGCATTACTGCCCGGAGGCACTTATCTAAGAATACACGGGTAAAACTGCCACGAACCGAGTCTTTATATACAGCGTACCGTTCATATCCGCGACTTATGGCAAAACTGAGACTGTCGGCGCAGGGTAATTCATTTCGGGCTTCAACAGGAATGATAGCAGCATTTTTACGGCAAAGCAGGAGAGCAGGATTGAATACAGGCGGGGCTGTACTATCACCACAAACATTTAATGCAATGCCACTGGCGCTATACAGCGAATCAATTTGATCCGGGCTATATGTTTCACTCCATTGATTATTAAAGTACTTCGTAAACCTGGTAATACAATCTGGTGAAGGGCATTGGTAGCTTTTGGCATGCGAAGCCAGGTTAGCCGTATCATTAAAGTCTTCAAAAAGTATGAGTTCATCATTTGTTCCATAAAGTTTCATCCAGTCTAACTGCACATTGATCCCCTGTTGAAATGACAGGTATGGATCAATTCTGTCAATAAAGCTCCTTCCGTCCCTCGGTGCCCTGAAGATCAGGTTTCCTTCGTAATATACCCGGAAAGAATCCGTTTTAACCGACATTTTGATAATACGCCAGTCCTGGAAATCCTTATAGCTAAAGGAGGTGTCGTAATGCAATACGCCGCGTAACCTGTAAAATGAGGCGTTTGGCCGGTTGGGTACAAAGTCAACAGCAAAATCTTCATCAATATCGCTACTGTCAATGTTGATACTATGCGTGCTGGCGCTCATTACTACATCGCCGCCCTGGGATGCAGCAACGGGATTTTTTATTCTTACTTCAACTGCATATTCATTTTCAATACAGATTCCTTTAAGATTTCTATACCCTATGGAAGAATAATACAATGGATCCGACCCGGTGGGCATGTGCAAAACGCCGGTATCTGCAATCACAGACAAATTACTGGAACTAACGGGGAGCCCGGTATAAGAAGAATACCCTCCGGTAACCCAATAAACGGGAGGGAGCCCGGTATCAACGCCACTATCATCAATAGAATTATAGTTTGCTTTATAGGCATCAGCCAGGCGTATTAATGAATCTTTCAACAGGTTATTGTTACCGCATACATCCAAATGTTTTCCACAGGTATTAAAGTAAACGGAATCAATTTGCCCGTAAGTATAGCTGGTTCCCCTTTGCTGGTTATAATATTTTATAAAGGCTGCCTGGCAATCCGGCACAGGTTGTGGGCAAACAAAAGACGGGCTAACCGTTGACCGCGTATCCGTACTGTTAAAGTCGTCAAAATAAACCGGCACATCATTGCCATCATACACCCGAATCCAGTCGAGCGCTGCCTGGTAATCTAAAAAAGCAAGTGTAAATGCCGGCCAGTTACGTAATGGCATCGTAGTTCGGGCAGCCTGTTTAATCAGCCTGCCATTATAATAGATACTGATGTACGCCGCTTTAACTTCCAGCTTAATCACACTCCATGCTTTATAAATTACATCCGGATCTTCGTCCATCAGTATAAGTCCGCTATGGATATTTACCGGTCTTTCATCTTCCGGATTAATTGCATTTATAGAAAGCAGGTGAAAGCCGCGGCGGTCAGTTTCCCGCCTGTGCAGCACAAAGCCCGTATTACGGTCAGTAAAATAAAACACATCGTCGTTGGGGCGCAACACTTTTTTAAGCGACTTGAACCTGAACTCTATAGAATAGCCGTTTTCCAGGCAAAATGATGAGCCCGCCCTTCTGTGCTGAAAATATACCCAGTTACGCCCGGTAGTATCGCGTATGGCTTTTGGCCAGTGCAGGTATCCATCACTCACAATTGTATTTAAATCCTTAATAAGCGGCGGATCAAGCTCGTTCGAATGACAAAAAGCCTCCACCCGGTATGGGTTTACGTCTTTGTTAAAACTCCTGGTCAAATTGTTGAGACTGTCGCAACCATTCAGCACTTTTACCTCACAACTATCCATAAACGATAAATACTCCTGCGCCTGTTTCGCAAAGCCAAAGCGGTTATTCATATAATAGGCGAACAATTGATTTATGTTTTGCTGCTCAGGCGTGCTTTCCTCAAAACGGGGTGCAGCATTCGGGTAGGCGCTGGCGAAAGCATCAAAGCCTTCCTTAATGGCGGTGCAGGGTACACAGGCATTCTCTGTGCCACACTGCAATGCCGGGGGAAGATAAACAGCAGTGGAAATAAACTTACAATCAATAGCCCCGGAACAAAGGTTCAGCAGGGTATCCAGCATACCGTTGCGCACAGTAGTGTGTAGCACACGCTCTATATAAGCGCCGAAACCGGCATCATTGTTTTCCTGCGTATACGCATGGTGCAGTTGTGCTAATTTTTCGCATTCACATGGTTCGGGCTTCGTGATCACGGGTTTACCGGTCCATACCTGCGGCATAGAATAAGCAGCAGGGAAGCTGATCAAACTTCCATTGCAATCCGGTACGCCAATAGGAGTGGCGGGGTTGGCGGTATTGTATAATTGAACATAATGTGCAATTACTTCACCGAAATTCTGGTAGGTATTGGTTACGCCCGGCGCTATAGAACTGGCGCCCATCGGGTGGCTGGCATCTGATCCTTTGGCACAAACAGTTACCAGGTCGGCCAACAATACAGTTTTATAAGGAAGCAATTTGTGAATATCACATGGGCTCAGCTTATTCCACCAAAGCTCAGCGTAGCTATTGCAGGAGCTTTGATCCTGGTAAAAATTTTGTAAAGCGGCTTCTGCTTCATTCTTATTATTAATATCGTTTATTCCTGTGCCATACTTAATATTGGTGTAGATGTCCGAAAAATAAGAACGGTATTTTGTTTCATCAATTACAGGAGCGCTGCCGGTATTGCTTTTAACCATAGCCAGTATCAACTCATCCTTCTTTGATTTGTATATTGCCCTGAAGGCCTGCCATGCCACATCAAGGTCGGCCGTACAACCCTGTGTGCTAAAGGGATCAGTTATTTGCTTTTGCATACATGCTTCATCACCTTCGTGGCTGCAAAACCCGGCAAAGGAAGCGGCATTCCAGATGTCGGCGGTATAACTTCCGGCTGCAGTTACCTGCTGCATAAATACCTGCATCTGGTTGCGCAGTATGGGATGCATTTTGAAGAAAGGATCGGCATTTACACTGCTGCCGGCAAATAATGTGGGATACCTGCGGGTAAAGGCTATATTATTCGTTGGATTGAGATAACCTTTTTGTTGCGCTTCTTCAAATGTTCCGGTACCGATAAAATCCATGTCCCAGTTGTAGCTGCTGCTCCCAACAGCCGGCTGATTGTTTACAACAGGGGTTGTATTCAATATAGCATATTGCATGCGTTCCGGATGCAGATTGTCTGCCAGGGTTTCCGCCCATGAAGGTTCAAAATTCAACACAAACTCCGCTATCGTTAATTGTTGCGGTGTAAGCGTAACCCAATTGCCGTTACGCAGTATGGTAACTGTTGCAGGGGTACCGTTTGCATGTTTATACTGCAATGAAGAAATGGTATAACGGCAGCTGCTGTTTCCGGAGCTAATGGGTCCAAAAATACCATTAATGTAATACTGCTTATTATCTGCAGTGCCTGTATGATCTTCAATATTAGCATATTGTCCGTAAGGGGGCGTTACATCCCGGAGCATCATCATGCGCAGGTTAGCTAGATAATTTTTTTGTTGGGCGCCGCCGCAAAGTTCTTCACATTGCGCTGATAACTTTTCATAGGCTGCTGTAGCCAGCCGCCTGTCGGTTTCAAGGTTCGCATTTAAGCCGTTATCTGCAATAAACCGGTTAAGGAAAGCCTGTTGTGAAGCATCCAGTTGCTGTTGACAATTAAGGCAGGGTGTAGCGCAGCTGTTGGTACTGTTCAAAAATACCTGCTTTTGCTCTTCTACAAAATCCTGCAGGGTTTTGCACAAATCAGTGGTGTCAAAAGCTGCCTGGTAGGTTTGCAGCGCCTCATCCCGGATAGTTAGTTTTTTGGTAATGGTATAGCTTCCCTCTTCCAGCACTTTATCGAAATTACGGGTAAACAATGCGGGTAAGTTGCTGCATGCATCACTGATATTACCAACAACGCCGGTATACACAAAAGGGTTGCCGCCAAATTGTTTGTTACCACAATCATCACTAATGGTAATTTCAAGGGTATAGGAGCAGGTATAACATATATCCGTACCTGCACAGTTGTTTATATTAACCGTGTCGGGCAAAAGTGAGTAGCTGAATGTATGGTTCCCTGGCTTTGCTACCAGTAACCCTTTGCTGCTTTCGATAGTAATGCCTTTAATAACATTATTAGAAACATTTGTGAGCGTTTTGGTAATATAGTCATCCTGTTTGGAAGGAAGACGCTCTAATTTCATACCGCCAGGCAGGTCTCCTGCCAATGCCGTGGCTACAGTGCGGCCGTGCATATCTATATAAGATACCTTATATTGCCCGTTAGCATCTCTCACCATATGTTTAAAATAATGCGAGGCATCTCCTGCTTCCGTTCCGAATAGTGCATCCAGTTCTGTTTGATCGGGATTGCCGTAGTAATACCTGGTTTCATGTTCTGTAGCCAACCGGTGATAGGGTCCAACACCGCTTTGTGCGGCAATGCGGCCCGTATTGTCCTGCAGGTATTTCGTTTCCGTGTAGGGGAAACCGTTAGCATCGGGGATAAGCTTATTGTTCCCTTCTGTTTTTTGGGGATTTTGGGGCGAGTAATATTGAGCAGCGCCGCCCTTCTCCGGATCTAAAGCAGGTGCAGCTCCATCGCAGTAGTCGCGGTTTGGCAAAAGCTTATCATAATTGTCTTTATAATATTCAGTTGTATTCAGGAAATGGTTGAACCCCGGCGTATGCTTTATCAGTTTGCTGATGGTGGGAGCGGGGAGTACCTGTATAACAGGTCTTCCCTGATAATCGTAAAAAGCTTCGGCAACTACGGTTGTGTTTTCCGTATTGTCTTTGGTAACGGTTTGCCGGTTTCTCAAGCTGCCGTCAAAATATTGTAAAACACTTTTGCGCCTGCCTTCCTCAGCAAAGCTCGTTGATGCCTGCCAGTTCAATTTGTCTTCGTGACCCTGCTTACATTCAAATGTGTTAGAGGCGCTCCAGTTGGCTTCTGTACGCTGCCCCGAGGGCTTTACCTGCACCGGTCGCACCCTGAAAATCAGCCAGCCGTGGTTATTGTATAGCAGCGGAACAGGATAATGATGTACCGTATGGTTTAAGGTAACCCGCGCCGCGTTATTTTTAAATACATTTTTTTCAAAGTATTCAGTGCCGGGACTGCCATATACATGGGCATCGTATGCCGGTTGGTCAATATAAGTCCATTCCAGGTCGTATTCGTCTGCTCCTTCTGCCGGTTGCCAGAAAACATCCAGTTCACCGGCATCGTTTTCCAAAGGAGGATTAAAATCAATTTGCGGAACTTTATTTTCATCACAATCAAAGTTGTATACTCTTTCTATCTGCAGCTCATTGGTTATTTTAAGAGATGGCAGGGGGTTCCACCCTTCAGCGCTGGTAGTAACGCTTACTATGTTGAGCCTTACCCAAACAGCATTTTCAAACACAAAACTGTTTTTTGTTTTGATCGATTTTCCTTTTGCGGTATCGTAATTAATAGTGAGGGTTTGATTTTCGGCAAGTGAGTCTTCATTATACGGCGCGGTTTTAAAGCTATAGTATAAACGGTATACGATGGTTGCTTCAAAAGGTGATCTCAGGAAAAAAGGAGATGCTTCGTCAATGGAAAATGTAATGATGTTACGGGTAAAGGTTGCTTCGAACTTATGCGGGTTACGTTCCTGGTCGGCGTAAAAGCCCATATCCTGCACCTGGGCAAAGGAGCCGGGCTTTAGCTGGCCAAGGTATCCTTCGAGCGGGGCAATAATAGCAGGCTCTTCAACTGCCCCAACGGTATTCAGGAAGCATATTCCCAATATCAGCATGCACAGGTGTTTTAGCATAAGCCGGGTGCTTTTTGGTTTGCGGTTTGGTCTTGCCTGCTCTCCGCTTCTTTTGATCTTTACTTCCTTCGGGCAGGAAGGGGTAGTGCATCAGCTTCAGCAGAGAGTGGCAATGACCTGGTGTTGTTATTCCTTTAATGCAGTAACAATATGGCATTCATCCAAAGCTTCTCCTGTCGTTGGCCTGTTATTTCAATACACATTGTTTACTACTGAATAACTTTCATAGGTAGCAACGGTTGCCCATTTATTGTTTTGCTTTTTTATAAATTTTGTATAATCAAAAATGGTTTCTTTAAAAGCCGCTTTACTATGCTCCAAAAACTTAGCGGTAATAATAATGCCATTGGGCTTTGTTTTACCGGCCTCCAGATTTTGCGTTGCCCGTTGTATATAATCTATTCTTTGGGGCAGGAAGGTGTTTTTGTTATAGGTGATGGAGCACCGGCTGTAATCAGATTCAGGCGCGAAATGAAATACCAGGGTTCGGGTAGCTTTATTGTCTGTGATGGATACGAAATGTATATTAGCTGCTATGAAAGCGGAATCCCAGTCGTCAATTACCAGTCTTCCTTTTTCAATAGGGGCGGTAGCATTGGTGAGCACTATGGTTTTTTCGTTATGATATATGGCGGCATTCACACTGTCGTTTTGAATGAATTCCATATTATCCGTTTTGCAATAGTAATTGCTGCCTTTTATTTTGAAATAAACAGTAAGGGCATCTGCTATTTTTTCCGGGGCACTTTCCATTGCGTATTGATATTGGATCGTAAAACTATTATAACCCGTGCCGGAATAAGCATTCCTTATCTTTTGCAATTCTTCTGCAGCAAGGTCAAAATGCTGGGTATAGGTATTGCCTGTGATCAGCAGCAGCAGCAATAAAACGACTGGTGTTCTCCCGGTTAATATCATGATGTTTTATTTTAGGCTATTACGGGTTTCTTTAATTGTTTTAATACCGCGCTCCGTTTCCTTCTTCACCCGTGTCAATGATCCGTCATCATCATATTCATAAAATGTAGCGTAATTATTTTCGTCCAGCTCGCCCATCAGCCGGAGGCTTACGGCATCGTACACAAATGATCTCATACTGGCATTGTATGGAAGAAAGCGCCAGTCGTCAAAAAATATTTTTCCCGAATTGCCCCTGTTGCCTGCCGCTTTCAGATAGATCTCCATTTTTTTAGCACCTGCGGGTATTATTATCGCTTCTTCAATCCTCTGCCAGCCTTCAATAATATTTCCTGATGGTTTCAGCAGGTCGTGCTGTGAAAAGTAGTTACCATATTGGTCTGTGTAATAGATCTCAATTAACGCGTTTTCATAATTACCGCATTTACAGTTTGTATCCTCCTTTGCCCATGCACTTACCAGGTAGGTATTACCTGCGGCGGGCGAAAACTCATCATAAATGATATTGTCTGAAGTTCTTGTACCCTCCCAACTTATACAACGAGTTGTGTTTTTAACAATAGCTGCTTCCGCTGTACGCACACTGTTATGAAAATTGCTTACAGGTATGATTTCAGGATTTATAGCATTGGGTTTTTTCCAGTTAAGAACGGCAAGCCCTTCCCCTTCGCCATCGGTATGCTCTACTCTTATTTTATAGTATTTGCCATGGTACAATTTTACAGGATCACTGTACAGAGAGGTATTCCGTGCATTGCTAAAATATACCGGGTCATTAGGGAAAGCATTCAATACCAGGTTATCATCTATCCATAATTTAAAAGCATTATCGGCTGCCACGCTAAACTGGTAAAGACCCTCGGGATCTGTATTTGCCGTACTGTTGCCTTTTCGAAGGGTCATATAGCCTTCCCATACCACTTTATAAAAATGCTGGTTCCTGGTTAATCCGAGCTTGTTCCGGGTTGTACTTCTCCTGTCGTAATTAATATCTACCCGGTCTTTTATAACAGGCGTCGCAGTGCCGGCACTGTAATTGTATGCGTCTAATCCGTAATTATCGTTCCAGTAATTGTAGTTGCTGTAAACAGTAGCTTTTAACCCGGCTCCGTTATTCACCCGGTTAACGGTGCTGCGAAAGGCTGTATCCGAATTAAACCGCATACCGGGAGATATCTCTGTGCGCAAAGTGTCTCCCAATTTGATCATTATTTTTACATCGCTTCCGGCAGGTATCCCCAGGCTGAATTTTCCGCTATGGGCTTCTTCATTAACAATATAGCGCTGTAAAGCTGTGGCAGGAATATGCTTTTGAATAGTGCACGGAATATCGCATTTGTTATTATTGTATTCATAATCCTCAAACCCTTCAAATGCCTGCTCCGTATATTTTGAATTTTGAGTAATAGCAACCGGCATAGTTTCATAGTACCCATACTGCACCGTATTGTATCTGCCAAGAGGATCTTTGTTTTCTGTTTCATATCCTCTCCGGTTAAATTGCGTGCTTTGTGTATTCCAAACCCAGCGAACAGTATCTGAACCGGCTGTTATTCCGTTTGTAGTAAATATCCAGTAAGGATTGAACCCGGTTATGGTACCATAGGTACGGATATTGGTGGCGCTGTTGTTTTCCGGAATACCGGATTCCGTTCTGTTCCCGTAATAACGGTATGCCTTATCCATACGCCAGTTACCCAATATACCCCAACGGTAAGGGTTAGTGGCAGTATCGGCTATTTGTGAAATACAGGCATCTGTGGCAACTGTTTGCTCACAGTAAAAGGAATCACATTCCTGTATAAGTCTTTCACCATTGCCACAGGCTGTATATTCAATGGTTAACTGCGGAGCCGTAGAGCAGGGAATATTTAATTTGGCGCCGGCATCATAACCATTCGTTACATTGCTGCAACTGGTGCATCCGGGAATAGCCAGGGCGGGCGCTATTGCAGCAAGCCTGTTTTGTTGCGCCTGCGCCTGGAGGCTGGTAATAATATTACTGTTGCCGGGAGCATATGCATTACATCCGTTTACATAGTCCTGTGTATAACTGTTGGTTGCCCAGAAGCAAACACGTACAGGTTCAGTGGTAAGTCCCTCCGGCGCTTCCGGACTTATCTGGATATAGGCGTCCTGACCGGGATCCCTTACCATCCCTGCTACCATATTTTTAACATCCACAATAAAGCTGTTTTGCTTTTTTGTGGCGGGAATAACGGCTTTGGTTAATTCATCAAGACTTCTGTTATTAAATATGTTTTGCGTTTTCGCATTGTTATCAGAAAGGGTATTCAGATCAAGATCATTGAATAAGTTCTTATTGGTAACCCTGTGCAGAATGGCATTGCTTTGAAGCCGGCCGGCATTAGGATCGAGTAATTTATGCGGCGTTGCGGCATTATGGTCGCGGGTAGTATAATCCCAGTCAAACCCTCTGCTGTCACTTTCTTCATGCAGCCCGTAATGCGGATACAATGCAAGGCTTGAGCTAACAATAGTAGCCCCGGAAGGGATGGCTGTAAGATCAAATTTCAACCAGCTCTTTTCCCTGCTCAGATACGCACAGGCTCCCCCGGGATTTCTTTTTCGATGCAATGATTCAAAATAGGGAGCATTGGTATAAGCCCTGTATTCTGTACCATTAAATGTACACCCCCTTCCGCTGAGCTTTTGATTATAATAGATGGAAAATGAACTTACCGGGCTAAGCACTATTTTCTTCACCGCGTTTATTTTTGTAGTAATCGTTTGGGGCAGATACCTGGCATCTTCGACTTTCCAGAGATCTTTATACGATTGCGCTGTGCTGTTAATTACCCCAATGGTGCTATCCAGCACTAATCTCCATTTCCCGGCTACCTGCTGCACCGGGTTTCGCAAGCTCCGGATATTGCCAATGCCGGTAGCTGCCATATTGCGCATGCCCGAGCGCAGTATTTGCAGGTCGTTTCCCGTTCCGGTAAAAAATTTACCGTTTTCATCAATGAAATACATGCCGCTTAGTCCTTTATTGTAGTGAATTTTACCGGCATCCACGGCCCATATTTTTTTAGTGACCGCAGGCATCATAACAGGCTGGTTACAGATACCCAAACCGGTACATATATTTATGCCGTTATTCTCCAACTGTTTTTCCAGCCCGTTAAACACTTTGATTTCATCGCCGCTTTCAAAATATTTTTCAATGCCCGGATACCCGGGAGCATTAATAAGCTTACCATTACTGAAGCTAACATTATGAAATACCGCACCAATATTGCTATACGCGCTTCCCATACCGCTGTAAGCCCAGTGTGCGGGATAGTTGAACTGGTAGATGGGGTCGTTAAATTCGTTTTGTGTTTTGGTCAGCAGCACATCTCCCGTTTCGCCATCATATAAAATATTTTCAGTTGTAACCAAACTGCCTTTTTCATATACCATCATCTTATCAACAATACCATAGCGCTGTACTACTTTAGTTATAGCTACCGAGCGGAAGCGGTTCATTTCAAAGTGGGGTATAAACCAGGGAAAAGGAATGGTTACAGGCAAAATACCAATCAGAAATCCGTCTATATTGAATTCCATGCCTGCACCCTGTGATTTGAATTCCTGTTCCCGCATGTCAACCATCAGTTCAATATCTTTTCCAATTTCCGCCTGCATATTAATATGCCCGTTGGCGGAGTCTGCAACTGCCACCGTACCGGATAATCGTTTAACTTCCGTGTTCTCATCCTGTACTTTATAATAATACTTTGTATAGGCTAAAGGGTTAGCCGGATCATTTTCAGGATAAGAAGCGGTACCTTTCAGCTTTCCGTTCATATCATTAATCTCTATTTTAAAACCCTGCGAAAAGGTCAGCGTTTTTTTGGAATACAGGTTCAGGATCTGCAGGAGATTTTCTGAATGATATTTTCTTTTTTCAAGCGGCGTATGCTCCACTATTGCGGGAAAATCATACGTGGTATAGAACTCCGATTCTTCGTAACCGCTTGCGGATTTAATATCTTTGTAATGAATGCCCCGCGTTCTTACTTTACTGTATCCAACGGAAGCGGAAGGAAAAAATGCTTCTCCCAGCGGATGCTCCGAATACATATTATTAACGGGAGCTAAAGGTGCTATCTGTTCATTATATTCTACAGGCTCCCTGAAAGGGTTTTCTTCATTGCCTATAATGGGCTCATAACTCGCCACCCCGCTGCTCATTACCGTTCTAACGCCATTAATGTCTTTAACGGTAGTGTAATCGTATTCCAGTCCGTACGTTGCCTCCTGTTCCGCACCTCCTGTCATTTTATTCCAGCCGTCGTAAATGGTTATCCGCTTCACTCTTAAGCCATCGCCATATTTTTTATACTCCGGGTTATTCAATCGTACAAAAGATTGGGCGGTGTTTACTTTTTTTGCCCATCCTCTGATCCTTGCCTGTACAGGAAACTTCAGGAACAGCTCGCTGATATTGCCCATTACCGCAAAAGTGGCTTTTACTACTGCCAGCGCGTCAAAGTTGCCGTTAAGGTCGGAGCCGGGATAAGCTTTGGATGGCAGGTTAAGCTTTAATACCTGCAATGCAGTTTTAACCAGCGGACTCGCGTCACCATCGCCGTGATTTATTATACCGGTTCCTTTTATTTTAATCCAGATAATACTATTGTCGGTTGTTAATCCGTAATCCTCGTATTGCGCATAAGTAGTAACCTGTTCATTACCGCTTCCATACAGGTCGCCAGGCATCTGCACCCTTAGCCGGAAATAAAGTTTTGAAGTGCCGGATAAATACTTTTCAAAAATTTCTTTTCTGACCGCAGCGGGCAGGGTAGCGCTGATGGCGGATGGGAGCCTGACAAATACATACCGGCAATCCTTAAACCCTTCTTCCGTCGTACTATATAAATTACCGGTCATATTACCCAGGCTGGCAGCGCTGCCAAAGCCGGCAATGGTGAACATTTGCATGGCTCTCCTGTTTTGCACATAAGCGTAATCGTCTGATTCATACTGTACATTTAGCCTTCCGCCGGAGGGGAGCACGATGTCGCTGAGCGTCCATGCCGCCGCATGCATAGCGGCTTTTGTGCTATCCCATTTCCCATTGTTCGTTTCATTACCGTTTTGAAGCGTATAGGGATAATCGGCATTGCTCATTTGCGCCGGGTTGTTCCGGGCATCTTTATAATTTCCCCAGCGATCGAAACCTTTTGGATCATAGCCGGGATTGTATGCCGCTTTTGGGTCACTGCCAGGATCATTTATATCCTTCGGATGATACAGGAAGACATAAGGTTTTTTTTGGCCTTTGTTGTTTTTGTTATAAGTGAACCATATCTTTTTTAAAGTGAGTTTTCCTTTGCCCGGAGCAGAGGAAGGAACGCCCAGGCAAAGCTCATAATTGTATTCAAAATGAACCGTTTTTACCGGTTTGGCCGCTTCTTTGTTTTTAACATAATCTGCTTTACTGTATACATCAATTTGTTTAAGATAGCGGAGTGGCTGCTGCATATCTGTTCCGCCATTTTCCCCTTTCGATCCAAAGGCGTCTTCCCGCAGTTCTCCCCGCTGCGGGTCATTCAGCGTAAAAGTGGCAATCATTGATTTTGATTCAATTGAATGCAGGTACCATATTTCTTTTTGGCCGTAGATATAGCTTCCTTTATCGTCGCTGTAATCTGTTTTCAACCCCTCGCTATAAGTGGCTTTATTTTCAGCAAGGGGAGTACGCCAGCGAAACATATAATTATTTCCATACGGTCTGCAATAATTAAATTTTACCGCGTCGCCCATATCGTCATCGGTTATACCATCCCCCGTTTTATCGGTATAGTCTGCCGAAACAATTCCTGTAAGCAGAAATGAATGTGCATAAGCCGGGATTTCTTCCGCCCCGTAAAAATTGTCTTTGCCTTTGGTGTTACGTATTGTATTATCTGTTCCGGGAGTGTATTCCACCAATCCTGTTTGTATATCAGCAACTGCTTTATCTGCACTAAAGCTTACCTCTTTCTGTATGGTATTATAAACGGGCAATCCATACACATACCTTCTGCCATCCGCATTCAGCACGGTTATTTCGGAAAGATGATGTTTTTTGCGAAAAGAAGTAACGCGGCTTTCAGCTATAATGGCTTCGCTATTCACCGGATTGGGGCCGTTGTAAATATCAACATCACATTTGCCCGCGAAAAAACTGTTTACGGGATAGATGCATATGCTTTTGTCTAACCCGAATAACGCCGCATCGGCAGCAGTTAAGTAGCTGATCACCTGGCTGCGCTTATCCCTGAAACGTTTTAGGGTGTGCAGTGAATCTACTTTTATTTTATTGCCGTACGGCAACAGGTTTTTATACCGTTGAATAAATGGCGACAGTGTGGGATCGTCATTGGCGCTCATAACAGGTAATACCGGGTCTGTATCACCTAATTTATCATAGTAACTTTGGAGGTTAATGGTTTTTTCAGCAGGATTTTTAAAGTAAACAGCTTCAAAGGTACTATCGGCTTCTTTAAAAGGCAGTTGTGTGGCCATCAGGTTGCCTTCAGTCCATGCGTTGTTAGCGGTTACCGCCGAATTTACCCGCACATCATAACCCGCATGTACAAGGTTCCCGGCGCCCAGATCCAGCGAAATACTCCCATCAAGACTTTTGGAACGCGTATCAGCATCCCTTACAAAACCAATGTCTCCCCGGTAAGGACGGAACATGCCTCCTGTGCCTTCTCCCGTAATACTATACACATCGTAGGTATAATTAGGGATGGCGATATGCGGAACAGGAGGAGTAGCGCGGTAGGTGAGTTCCTTTTCGCGATTATAATCGAGCAGGGCGTTTGGAATATCCCGGGCTTTTTGATAATACATGTAGCCGAAAGCCGGAAACTCCTGTTTTTTATCATCTTCGGCTATGTATTGCCGTGAAAAAAAGCCGCCGAAGGAAATATTGGGATGCGTGCCAAAGACCTCACCTCCCGGTTTGAGGTTGAAGCTGAACTGGTAGCTGGTAAAAGATATATTAGCAGATGGCGTATATGCCTGGCGGGCAAATGAAATATTTACCAGGTCGCGCGAAGCGGTATAAAAAGAACCGGATCCGGATTGTTCATTATTGCGCGTGTCATTTTTATATTTCAAACGTCCTGTTGAGGCAATGCTTAAAGATTGCAGTCCGCTACGTGTGCTGAAAGAAGTGCCTGCCGAAAATCCATTAGATTGTATGCCACTCACTTCCGCGTTCCTGTTCCTGAATTCCATTGCAAAAGAAGGCGCAATGCTTACGCCACTCTGGGAATTGGATTGAAGTCCTATCCCTGCTGTAAGTGAACCCTTGCTTCCAACAGACGACTGATAACCTGCTGATGCATCTGCAGAAATACCTATTCCTTTATAATTATTGTAAAACAGGGAGCCGTTTAAACCGATATTAAAATTATTCAGCTCCAAACCAAAAAGTTCAAGCCCGAGTGCTACATTCCCGCCTGCTGTCCAGTTAGGGCGGAGGGAACTTGTTTTCGTAACCACATCTTCCCCGTTAAAATCATCCGGGAGCCCCCGCATATTCCTTCCTATAGTACCCGGATTGATGTTCCATCCCAGTCCTACCCAACTGGCTTCCTGGTCCATTGTTATACCGCTGCGGTAATGGATGTTTACAGCATAGCCGCCTGCATCTGCCAAAGGAATGGAATAGGAAAAATCACCACTGAATAAATCTACCAGGTTATTGCTGTTCACGCTTTGAAAGGATTGCATTTCAGGCTGCCCCGGGCCCGGTCCTGAAAATTTATTTTCTTCTCTCCCTTTTTTCATTGTGTAGCTTTCCTTTTTTGAAGGAACGGTTTGGGTAATATCAGCGGGTATTACCACCGGATAGTGTACAGCAGTATTACCCGGAATATTTCCCGGAAGAACAGGTGATGGTAAAGTACAGGAACCTAACACGTGAGAATAGCTGCTTTGAATGAAAGCGTTGCCCCATGCACCACCGTAAAGCGTACAGCAGAACTGTAAAAAAAATACCGATAATAAAATGGTAGCGCCTCCCTTACGGCGCCTGCTTAAAAACAGGTAGATCATTAAAATGGTGTTTTTCTAAGTTAGTTGTGTATCTGTTCTGCCTATTCTTCCTTCAGGTATAGAAACTTAAAATTCCAGGTTTCCTTCCTGTTGTTTATTATTTCCAGCAGGTATACCTGTGCATGCCTTAACTTTCCTGTTACAGTTAATTCCATTTCAATAAAATTCTGCCCGGGCTTCATATGCAGGTGACTGTTCTCCACTTTTTTTTGTTGCCCGTTCTGCCATTCATATATGGCTATGCTTACTATTGAATCGCCTGCTTCATTGTTATATTCGAATTTTATATCGCCCCGGCATATATAGGAATGGGCATCGTAACCCTTTGCCAGTTTAGGATAGGCACTGGTATCTTTTATAGCAACAGGGGAATCATTTTTGATGCCAAAGCTCCATGCTTCCGTTTGCTGCGCATATACTTCACCGTTTTTAGCGATGACCTGCCATGCATATTGCTTTCCCGGCTCCAATGATGGTGCAGCAGACGGGTATAGCAGGTAAGGTGCGGTAATATACTGCTGCATATATACCGGTGTATTTTTCTGAATGGCCTCATATGCATTCTGGCCTTTCTTCATCTCTGTCAAAAACAGTTCGTATCGCAATTGCGGTACCATTGCTGCGGGTGCGGGGGGCAGCCATGCAAAGCCGGGATAAGCGGTTTCTATCCATGTGGTATCCGGCGGGGAGATCAGTTGCGGAGGAGAAAGCGGCGCTATCTCCACTGGTTCACACGCTTCGGCAAAGGACTGGAGCGGTTTATCATCGTAGCTGATAACGGTATAGCAGATCATATACCTTCCTGCAGCCAGCAGGTTTGCGCTTCCGTTGCCTGATATTGGAGTTGTGCTAAAATAATTATACTGAACAGGCGCGACATCTGTTTCTTTTATTAAGGTAGCTCCTTTACCGGGTGTAAATGAACGGGAGGTAGCGGCTATTATTTTTTGACCGGTAACCATATCTGTCATTATCATTTGCAACTGCATTGCCCCGCTGTAATTACTGGTGTTCACTAAAAGCAGGTTCCACAACTGCTGTTGCTGCAACAGCCCTGCCGCAGGCAACCGGGGTGTTATTATTATTTGCGCTGCTGCCACAAGGTTTACAAACACCGCTATAAAAAATACCATACTGTTTTTCAGGTTGGTCATATGCCCTGTTTAAAATGTTTTTGAATAAATGACCCGGCCCATATCATTGGGTAGCAGAGTTTGTGACTGCCCCGGTAAGAATCCACGCTCCAATGCAATGCTTATTTCGCCCAATTTTGCCAGTTCTACCTGCGCATTGCCGTAATAGCCCAGCCTGTTGCTGCTATGGTTCATCCTGTTCCATTTGAGCCCTCCGCCCATGTTCAGCCATTTGGTTAGCCGGTAACTTAATCCCTCATCTGTGGTGGTTAAATGATAACCAGGACTATAGCTTACTGCAACCGAGCTGTTGAATACAAACCCGTTGCCGCTAACACTATGACTTAGCAGCCACGTGCCTGCATTATAATACAGGAAATGCTGTTGTTCCTGATGATTAAAGAACCGGGTATACATGACCGTTGTAAACAGGTAATGCTGTTTAAGCCGGTATGCATAATTAATAGTTGCCATTGCCATATTAAAACGGGTTTCCATAATTTCGTTCCCCACTATGTTCAGTTGTGAAGAAGGCATATACCCTGCGGTAATCACAGGCCACTTTTTTAACCGGAATGTTGCCTGTATACTTTTAAAAATGGTATTGCTTCTATAATTATAAATACTATAAGGTGAATTGTACGCATTGTTCTTTATAGCTGCTGTAACAAACAATTTTCTTTTAAACAAAAACTGATCTGCTCTTACCTGCCATGCAGCATATTGCGCGTTGTAATTAAAAACAGTAAAGGATTGAAAATTAATACCTGTGCGCTTGTATTGCCCGTAAATGCGGGTGCCGGTAGCCGGAATACCGGAAAAGAACTGTACGGCGTACGCTTCGTTACTGCGATCGGATAAAGCGGATATCTTTGATGCAGCGCCGTCCCGGCTGTTTTGTAAAGAAGCATATCGGGGATAGGAAGATTTGGCAATTTCCGCAAGAACATAACTGTTCTTATTAAAATAATATCTTCCCTCAACCGAAAAGCCTAATATACTATTGGTTAACGGTTGATGGGTACTGGTAAACCCCTGTCCCTGTTTCCTGCCCCTGTATAAGCTAAGTATTAAGTTATTACCTTCTTTTTTCCCTATACCGGTCCTTATGAGTATAAGGTATTGTTTTATATTGCCATTTCGGCTGGCAATAAAATCGCGGTAGCGATAATCCACTGTACCTGCGGCAACTGCATAGTAAAAGCGGGAACTGTATTCCACATTTATTCCTGTAACGCTTATGTTTTTTGCTGTAAGCTCAGTGTAGTCAACGCTGCTGCGGCCAACAGCAAATTTTTTTACAGCCATTAGCTGTTTTATCCGTTTATAGATTTTGTTACTGTCTAATCCATATTTTTTTGCCTGATCCTGCAACACAGAAGGATCATTTGTTGCATCTGTTAGTTGCCTGGCAGAATCTATAGCCAGCCGGGTTAATGCTTTTGCCTTACTGTATTTTTCTTCCCACTGTTTTACTTCTTCGGAAACTTGTTTGTATTGTTCTCTTTTTGCTATATATGCTTTTACATAATCAATAGCGTTTTGTTGCCTGATGCTCATTACGTTCCGGGTAACAGAAGATATGCCCAGTTTTTTAAAAGCTGCAATTTGCTTCGTCTTGCCCGCAAGCGCCGCTCCTTTGTGCATCCATTGGGTATTACCGGCATATTCTTCTTTATAGACAGGTGTATTTTGCAAGTAGTCGTTTATTTTTTCTTCCAGCATTGCTTTATTGTACTCCGAAATATCCGTGTTACCGGTAATGGCTGCAATAGCCTGCCTGTTATCGGCCAGTTGCTGCACCTGACGGCCATGTTGCAGCCACTGAGCGAGTTGCTGCTGTAAAGCATATTTTTTTTGCAGTTCGTCATATAGCAACCTGTCGGGTGCGTTACGGCCGATCCTTTCTGTTATTTTAGCTTTTAGCTTTTCTTTTAAGGCAGATTGAAAAGCTTCTCCGTTGAATGCAACAGTGGCATCTGTATAGTTCTTAAAAAGAGGGGAATTGCTATAGCGCATTTGGATATGAACCGCTACAGGCAGTACTTTTTTAAGCGTTGCATACATATTAACGCGTACGCTGTGTTGCATGATATTGGTGCCCAAATAAGGCGTATCAGCAGCAGAGCGATAAAAAAAGTCGTAGTTCATATTACCATGCAAAGTGAGTCCGGCAGGTAAAACGGCCGGTTCTTTTGAAACAACCGGCTGAGCCTGAACGGGTAAAGAGGAAACCCGGGAAACCCGTTTAGCAAAATAGTTCCCTTTGCAAACGCCGGCAATAAAAAGAAAGTAATACCAGATACTGTCGCCTGCATTGTAAAATGCCTTTACGGGAAGCGCTAAGCTATCACGCTGTGTATTATATATTACGGGGAATAATGAAACGGAAGATTTTAGCCTGTGGTTCAACTGCTGCGCAATGGCGGACATGGGAAGCAGGCATAGTAAAAACAATATAACTTTGGTGTTAGCCAAGGTGTTTTACAGGTGTGGTGTTAGCAAATAAGTTTCATTGCTAAGCTAAAATAAAGATTGATAAATCGCAAATTAATTTTAATTTTTTTTTAAAATCCGGGAAAAACGTTTTGAACGCTTTGGTACTTATTGTTAAATCGGAGGCTGAGCAATGGATATTTTACTCCATCAAAAGAGAAAAAAAATCCTCAAATTTTATTGGCTCTTTATGCAAAGTTTACAGCAAGCAGACAACTCTGCGCTATGCAAAACCCCGCACCACACAAATAACCTAACTTCGCAACAGTTACTGCCGTCTTACCAGGCATCTCAAAATATACATATGCAAACCACAGATCCGCAGGTGCAAATAAAACAGGAACTGGTTAACAGCATCATACATGGATTCGGTATCCTCTTTGGTATTGTTTGTATTCCCATCCTCATTGCCCTGGCAACCAAAAGCGAAAACACGCCCGGCATTATAGGCGCTGCCATTTACGGGTTTTGTTTTTTGATGGTATTTACTTTTTCCACTTTGTATCATGGCTTCCAGCATGCCCAAACCAAAGAAGTGCTGCAGATACTTGATCATATCAGCATCTATTTTCTTATTGCCGGCACCTATACTCCTTTTTTGCTTATCTATATGAACAATGCGTTTGGCATTACCCTGCTGTCGGTATTGTGGGCATTAACGGCATTGGGTACCGTATTTAAAATATTCTATACCGGGCGATGGAATAAATTGTCTACCATCATCTATTTAGCAATGGGATGGATAATGGTAGCAGGCGGACGTACTTTTTTTGTAGCCCTGCCGCAACCGGTGCTGATCATGCTTCTTATTGGCGGCGCCCTGTATAGCCTGGGTGTTATTTTTTACCTCTGGCATAAGTATACCTATAATCATGCTGTGTGGCACTTTTTTGTGCTGGCGGCAGCCATTTGTCATTATGTTGCCATTTTACTGGCGGTGTAACAGCGCCTGCATCAGATAGTAACCTATTGTTGCGTAAACAATATTTTGTCTTATTTATATGTGAGATGAGAAACGACAGATTTCACATTCTCACGTTTCCCGTCTGCCGTTTTACGCTTAGCTTCACATTACCACGCGGGACTATATTTCACCCGTTTGCTGATAAGTAAAGCCAGAAGCGCTAATTTTGCATCCTCAAAGGAGTTAGTTAATATGAAGCGTAATGAAGCAAAGGAGATGACGATCAGCATGGAACAGGCAGCGCAGCAAACTGTTTTTCCCATACTTTTCGCCATCAGTTTTTCCCACCTGTTAAACGATACCATACAATCCATTATCCCTGCTATATATCCGCAGCTCAAAGATGCTTTTTCTTTAAGCTTTGTACAAATTGGATTGATAACCCTCACTTTTCAGTTGGCTGCATCACTGCTGCAACCGCTGGTAGGATTATATACCGATAAAAAGCCGCAGCCCTTTTCACTGGCCACAGGCATGGCCTTTACTCTTACGGGGCTGGTATTACTGGCAAACGTGGGCAGTTTTCCCGGCGTGTTGCTATCTGTTGGGCTGATTGGGGTAGGCTCATCCGTGTTTCATCCCGAAGCGTCCAAGGTAGCCTATATGGCCGCCGGCCCGCGGCGCGGCCTGGCGCAGTCTATTTTCCAGGTGGGCGGTAATGCCGGCTCCGCTATCGGTCCATTGCTTGCGGCTTTCATCATCCTTCCCTACGGCAGGCATAGCATTTCATGGTTTTCCGTTATCGCGCTCCTGGCCATTTTTGTTTTATGGAGGGTGGGCTTATGGTATAGCGCCAGTTACCTGCATATCAGCAAAAAAGCAAGAGGCGCCGTCATCCCCCACCATCTCTCAAAAAATAAAGTAGTCGCTTCCATTGTCATACTCCTGCTGCTGATCTTTTCCAAGTATTTTTATATGGCAGGCATCAGCTCTTATTTTACTTTTTATGTAATACATAAATTTGGCGTGGGTATTCAGCAATCACAGCTCTACCTGTTTGTGTTTTTAGTTGCGGTTGCCGCGGGCACCCTGGCCGGGGGACCTATTGGCGACAGGATCGGCCGCAAATACGTGATATGGGGCTCCATACTGGGCGTAGCACCTTTTTCATTAGTACTGCCTTATGCCAATCTTTTCTGGACGGGTATTCTGATCTTTATTATTGGTGTTATACTGGCTTCCGCATTTTCTGCTATCCTCGTATATGCGCAGGAGCTGCTGCCGGGCAAAGTGGGTATGGTGTCGGGACTGTTTTTCGGATTTGCTTTTGGTATGGGCGGCATCGGATCGGCGCTGCTGGGCAAGCTGGCTGATATTACCAGTATTGAGTATGTGTACAAAGTATGTTCCTTTTTACCGCTGATCGGGTTGCTTACAGGGTTTCTTCCAAATTTGAAGCAGCGAAAGGTATAATGGATTGCGTGTGCTGCCAATGGTGAGTTCGCGCGGAGGTTAGAGAAAACAAACGATGGAGGATTGAATCTGCCGGCTAAGTAAATGATTCACAAAATAATGAAGATCATCCTGTCGTTAGGTGAATAGAAACAATTATACAGCACGATGAAAATAAAATGGTTGCATCTTTTTATACTGATAATACTTGTTGCCACAGGAAATGCCCAGAACAACTCTCAGGATTTTGATTATGGGAGAGTTGAAAATGGGAAATATCTCAATTCATTTTTACATTTTGAAATAACCCTTCCCGCTGGCTGGGTTGTTCAAAGCAGGGAACAAATAGATTACCTTGCGAAAAAAGGTGCTGCTTTAGTAACCGGGGATGATGAAAAGATGAAAGCGGTTTACAAAGCCGCGGAAATCAATGTTGCCAATCTTTTAGGCGTTTACCAGTACGAATTGGGATCACCTGTTGATTATAACCCCAGCATTATGCTGGTAGCTGAAAACGTACAACATTCCCCGGGAGTAAAAAAAGGAAGTGATTATTTATTCCAGGCAAGAAAGCTGCTGGACCAATCTCAGTTCCAATATGATTATCTTGATACGGAATTTGAAAAGGAGGTGGTAAGTAGAACTGATTTCTATAAAATGAACACGGGGATAAAATATGCAGGGTTGGATATTAAACAAATTTATTTCTCTACTGTTATAAAGAGATTCAGCTTAAACATCATCATTTCATTTACAACTGATGAGCAAAAAGAGGTTTTATTGAAATCTGTGCACTCTATAGCATTTCATGGAGCTGGAAACTGATTCTTCTAAAAACTTAGAAAGGCAGTCAGGAATGCACTCCTCCTTTCATATAAACCCATAAGCATCTAAAAAGAGTTTACAATTCTTCTTCGCCTCATCCTGTTAGTAATAAAACACTGATGAGAACCTTCAGAAAGCTGATGAATATATCGTTTGGCATACCTTCGCCGAAATTACTTTTAGAAGCAGAATATGCTTTTAAATATCCCACGCTTGATGCAGCGCTCAAAGATATTTTAAACCGTTAATTTTACTACAGGCAACAAGCTCAGCATATACAGACACCGGGCGACTGGCTGGAGATATTACTACAGCAAATGATTTCAATATGGAAGCGCAATACCAACAGGATTTTCCTGTACCGCAATTGTTTTTAAATATTCCTGCAGATGCAATGCGGAATGCAGGACGATATATTGATTTTGCAGCGAAGGCTGTATCTGCTATTGATCCGACAGTTATTCAAAGAATAGCCACAGACCTTGGGTTATCCTTTGTACCCGAAAAAGAAAAAGAAAGTGAAGTATGTTATATCAATAGTGAAGAAGTGCGCCCCGAGTTCAAGCTCAGTTTTGCACCGGTTGATGTAGCCGATTACATTTTCGGGGCATTACACAGTCCTGCATACAGAATACAATGGGAAGGATTACCCGAAACCGTTTTGCCACAAATACCTTACCCAAAAGATGCTATTGTTTTTTGGGAATTGGTGAAGAGTGGCGAACAGTTAAGACAGATAACCTGAGCGAATGAAGCGGGTACAACCAGAAGCAGGTAACCGATAACAATAATAAAGGTTATTGCAAAAAAAAGCATAGCCACAATGCGGAAGTTGATATTTTTATTGGAGTTAAAGGATAACGGCATTATTGCGTGCTGCAGGCTTGAAAAGGAAATACAAACAATCAATCACACCATATTATGAAAGAAAAAAACCGTTTATTATCACGCAGGCAATTTGTTGCTACGGCTGCAACAGCCACTATTGCAGGTCCCATGATCTTTGGCCAAGCAGCACAGGCGGCTTCACGTAATGGAAAACTCAACCATGCCTGTATTGGCGTTGGCGGAATGGGCTTTCACGATCTGCACCAATTTAAAAGCCATCCCAATGTGCAAATCGTTGCGCTGTGCGATGTAGACGCCAACAACCTGAAAAAGGCAGCGGAGCTTATTCCCGGGGCACGGTTGTACAGCGACTGGCGGGAACTTTTTAAAAAAGAAGGAAAGAAAATAGATGCTGTAAATATAACCGTTCCGGATCATAATCATTTTGCTATAGCTATGCAGGCTTTGCGAAACGGTAAGCATGTATACTGCCAGAAGCCCATGTGCCATGACGTTGCAGAAGTGCGGATGCTTACGCAAACAGCGGTTAAGGCTGGTGTCATTACCCAACTGGGAACACAGATTGCTTCGGGTAAGGGTGACCGTACGGCCGTGCAATGGATCAAAGAAGGCGCTATAGGAAAAATCAAGCATGCTTACCTGTGCTCTAACCGTCCCGGAGCCATTGATACTTACCGGCTGGTTGGCCCGCGTCCCGCACAGGAACAGCAGCCACCTGCACATCTCAACTGGGACCTGTGGATCGGCACAGCACCTGAACGTTCTTATGCCCCTGAAATTTATCACCCTACCAAATGGCGGGCATGGCAGGATTTTGGAACCGGCTGGTCGGGCGATATTGGCTGTCATATTTTCGATGCGGTATGGAAAGGCCTCGGTTTAAAGCAGCCCATATCTGTTGTTGCGGAAGTACAGCAATCATGGAAGGATGCACCTGAAAGAAGAGCCGATACCTGGCCGCAGGGCGATCATATTACCTGGGTGTTCCCGGGAAATGATTATACGGAGGATACAGTTTTATCGTTAGAATGGTTCGACGGCGCATTTTACCCCCCGCAGGAAATACGATCCTTATATAACGGTAAAGAATACCCTGCGGAGAGCGCCATGCTCATAGGAACAGAAGGCGCCCTGCTGATACCGCATGGCGGAATGCCCGTGTTATTGCCCGAAGATAAATTTAAAGCGCACATACTTCCGCAACTGGAAGAGCGCAATCATTATCATCATTTTGTTGACGCCTGCCTGGGTGGGCCAAAAACGGAATCGCATTTTGCACAGTCGGGGCCAATGACGGAAGCTATCATTCTTGGCACCGTAGCCATAAGAGTGCCAGGCCAGTTGCTGGAATGGGATGCTGTGAGCATGAAGTTCCCCAACTATCCTGAGGCTGAAAAATATTTGCGCCGCCGTTACCGTAAAGGCTGGGAAGTGAAGGGCATGTAGTGAGTGGTGAATAGTGAATAGCAAGTAGGATTTGCAATAAAATGTTTGCTGTTGCTGTTTGCAGGGTAGGGTAACGGGAATAAAAGCAAATTATTGAAGCAACCGGATGTAGATCATTATCGGTTAACCGATTTATTCAATGCTATATTAACTATTTGTGAACTGGTGCATATTGTCGTTTATAATGCGGAGTTTTGAACCGGAAAATGTATTTGTATTAAAAAAATAAAGTTCATGATTAAAAACTGCATTTGCATCCTTTCGTTTTTATTATTGAGTTCAGTTGTTTTTAGCCAGCAAAAAAACAATAATAAGAAAGCGAAGAATATTATATTAATGATTGGCGACGGCATGGGAACGGCACAGATCTTTGCAGGCTTAACTGCCAATAACGGAACGCTTAACTTAGAAAGGTTTCCCTTTAGCGGTTTTCATAAAAGCCAGCCTTCAGAAGGATACGTTACAGATTCAGGCGCCGGTGCAACCGCTTTTTCCATTGGTAAAAAAACATATAATGGCGCTATTGGCGTGGATGCTACAAAGCTGGCACAGCCTACCATTCTTGAGATAGCCGAACGAAACAAGCTGGCAACGGGAATGGTGGTGAGTTGCGCGGTTACCCATGCCACGCCGGCTTCTTTTATAGCCCACCAGCCTTCAAGAAGCATGCAGGAAGAAATAGCGGCGGATTTTCTAAAAACAGATATTGATGTTTTTATCGGTGGAGGAAGAAAATATTTTAACCAGCGTAAAGATGGACGTAACCTTTTAGACAGCCTTAAAGCACGCCGGTATCAGGTGCTGGATACATTAACAGATATCGTAAAAGTGACCTCAGGCAAATTGGCCGGCTTCATAGCAGACGGCGAACCGCCGAAAGTATCAGAGGGCAGGGGCGACCAGTTGCTCCAGTCAACGCACACTGCTTTAAAACTATTGCAACAAAATAAGAATGGATTTTTTTTGATGGTAGAAGGTTCGCAGGTTGACTGGGGTGGTCATGCCAACGATATAGATTACCTTACTACTGAAATGATTGACTTTGATAAGGCCATTGGCGCCGCGCTTGACTTTGCAATAAAAGATGGTAATACGCTTGTAATTGTTACAGGAGATCATGAAACCGGGGGGCTTTCTTTAAACGGAGGCGATATGATATCCGGTAAAGTGACTGCCAAATTCACCACCAAAGGACATACCGGGGTGATGATACCTGTTTTTGCTTATGGCCCCGGTGCCGAAGCGTTTGGGGGCATATATGAAAACAATAGCATTTTCGATAAAATGATGAAGGCCTTCGGGTTTAATTAAACAAGTACTTTAAGTCATAAGGGTTGACAACCCTTTTTAGAACGGTCGTCAACCCTTATGTTTATGCAGGCATTTTGATAAGCTTATCCGAATGGCAGTGAAAGAATATTCTATCATTCATGCTATGGTTCATTATTAAAACTTCTTCTGCACTGCTTCTGCATGTTGGAGATGTGCTTTTAATGAAGGAACAACATTTTGTAACAATGCCTTTAACTCAGCATTTTCCGCTTCGGGTATTAAAAGGCCTTCTACCGCGCCAATTACGGCTTTATGATAGGTCACTTCATTATCTATATATGCTTTATTGAAAGCATTTCCCTTTTTTGAACGCAATGTTTTTTCGGTTTTTTTAGCATCAGCCAGTAGCTTCTGACTAACGGCATTGTCTTTGGGTGTAACGCCTAATTTTGTAACGAGCGCCACTGCCTGGGCAATTACCGCTTTGTGATTATCGGTCATCATGTCGGCAAATTTCAGAATATCCTCATTTGTTGACTTTTCTTTCGCGATGGCCGCATAATCAATGTCAATCTGGTTAGCCACCACAGCAACCGAAGCCACTTCCGCATCCGAAAGTTTGGGGGTATCCTGTGCGCTGGCAGTTGTTAAAAATATAGCAGCAGATACAATTGCAGTTGCTAAAAACGGTTTTAATACGCTATTCGCTTTCATGTTTATTATTTGAATTAAAAGAAATTGGTAATAATAGTTAGATGGAAGAAAGGCCTAAAGGTTACAGAAAAGAGCATTTTATTCATTGCAGCATCGTTGCGGTATTTACGAATCAGGGGTGTTTATTATACCTTAACCTGAATTGGGATGTCCGGAAATGAAATCAGTTTGTTATTATCGCTGTTTCTGAATTTTTACCACATAATCTAAGTACACAAGTTTTTAATATAGCCTGTGTTTTCCTATGACCCTATTTTGCCTGTGTGTTGATCATCGAAACATATAACCAGGCTCTCCCTAAAAATTTAAAAGGTCGACAATCTTCAATCAGATTATCAACCTTATTATTTTAACCGGCAAAACAACCGGAAAGCTAAAACTTTATGCGTTCCTGTTAATGCAGTTCAGATCATTAAATGCCACTTCCAGCCTTTTAATAAACGATTCTTCTCCTTTACGCAGCCATACGCGTGGGTCATAGAATTTTTTATTGGGCTTATCCTCACCTTCCGGGTTGCCTAATTGTCCCTGCAGGTAAGCTTCACTCTTTTTATAATTACCCAGCACGCCTTCCCAGAAAGCCCACTGGAGGTCTGTATCAATATTCATTTTAATAGCGCCATAGCCAATGGCTTCACGGATCTGGTGCTGCGGTGAACCGCTTCCGCCGTGGAACACAAAATAAACAGGCTTGACTGCGGTTTTCAATTCTTTTTCAATATACACCTGGCTGTTGTTCAGGATCTCCGGACGCAGTTCTACGTTCCCTGGCTTGTATACGCCATGCACATTACCAAAAGCGGCTGCTATGGTAAACAGGCTGCCCACTTTACCCAGTTCAGCATAAGCATACGCTACATGCTGCGGCTGGGTATACAATTTATCATTATCTACATTGCTGTTGTCTACCCCGTCTTCTTCACCACCGGTAACGCCCAGTTCAATTTCAATGCCCATCCCCAGTGGCTGCATACGCTTAAAAAAATCAACAGAGGTTTCAATATTTTCTTCAATGGGTTCCTCGCTCAGATCAAGCATATGCGAGCTAAAAAGCGGTTGTCCTTTCTCTTTAAAGTATTGTTCGCCGGCATCTATAAGTCCGCTGATCCATGGGAGCCATTTTTTTGCAGCATGGTCTGTGTGCAGTATTACGGGCACACCATAATATTTAGCTACATTATGAATATGCAGTGCACCTGAAACTGCGCCTGAAATATTGGCCTGGAGCTTATCATTCGGCATTCCCTTCCCGGCAATAAATTGCGCCCCGCCGTTAGAGAACTGAACAATAACGGGTGAGTTTACCTTTGCGGCGGTTTCTAAGGTTGCATTAATCGTGTTGGTTCCAATGCAATTTACGGCGGGTAAGGCAAACTGGTTCTCTTTTGCGTCTTTATATAACGCTTCCAGTTCTTCGCCAAAAA
Organism: Agriterribacter sp.; assembly: GCF_035445465.1. Taxonomy (NCBI): domain Bacteria; kingdom Pseudomonadati; phylum Bacteroidota; class Chitinophagia; order Chitinophagales; family Chitinophagaceae; genus Agriterribacter; species Agriterribacter sp. Next base: position 22,722 of record NZ_DAOMQT010000025.1, on the reverse strand, counting down.
GCACTCCGGCTTTATACTTTTTCATACTATGTATTTGATTTTTTAATATTGAACAGTTGCTAATTAACGCGTTTAAATGCGCGGTAAAGCGCGGCGAAGATAGTATACTTCATTTTCATACAAAATTTCTTCCTGCGGGAAATCAGGTGTAAACCTGTGAATCCTGCCCGGATGCCATCTTTTTATCTGCCATATACGTATATAATACATAACCGGCAAAAGCTGTACAAAGGATTTATTTATCTTGCAGGCAGCTTTGGTTAAAATTTTTAAAAAAATAAAGCGTTTTCAATCAACGTTTTACTTAAAATCATTGTCCTATTAAATAATACATAAACTAACTGATATGGTCTTTCATAAAAAGGAGCCTGCAATAACAGCGTACTTCAGGCAATTTTCAATACTACCTTGCCTTACATTGATTGTACTATGCTTCTTTTATACCGGATCATATGCCGGGTATTCCAGTAACAACCACCTGCTTTTTCAATCGGCCATGCAGGATTCTGTAAGGATAAACGGAAAAGTAACAGACGGAGATGAACAAATTGCGCTGGGCGGGGTATCTGTTGAAAACCTGAGGAGCGGTGAAGGAACAATGACCAATAGCAATGGTGAATTTACCATAGCAGTCAGGAACGGCGACAGCCTGCAGTTTACCTTTATAAGTAAAGCGCCTAAAATTGTTATTTACAGGGGAGAAAGTTTTCTTAATGTAGTATTAGCCAAAAGTGAAGGCGCCTTAGCAGAAGTGGTGATTACCGGTTTTCAAAATCTTGATAAAAAGAAATTTGCCGGTGCTGCCACTTCGCTAAAAGCAGATGATATTAAGATGAACGGTGTGGCCGATGTAAGCCGTATGCTCGAAGGCCGCGCTGCAGGCGTAGCTGTACAAAACGTTTCGGGAACCTTTGGCGCTGCTCCTAAAGTGCGGGTTCGCGGAGCCACTTCTTTAAACGGCGATAATAAACCTTTATGGGTAGTGGATGGCGTGGTGCTGGAAGATATTATCAATATTTCCAATGATCAGTTGTCGAGCGGCGATCCTACTACGTTACTGGGGTCGGCTGTGGCAGGACTGAATGCCAATGATATTGAAAGTTTTGATATCCTTAAAGATGCTGCCGCTACTGCATTATATGGCGCAAGGGCCATGAACGGGGTAGTGGTGATCACTACCAAAAAAGGACGTGCGGGCAAAACAACGGTAGCGTATACAGGTAATTTTACTACACAGCTTAAACCCACATATGCCGATTATAATATTATGAACTCCCTGCAGCAGATGTCTATGCTGGGGGAACTGGAACGTAAAGGGTCTTTAAACCCTAATATCCTTAACCGTGCCGATAACGGAGTATATGGAAAGATGTATGAATTAATGAACGCTGATGATAACGGAAATTTCCCGCTCCAAAACACCCGGGAAGCAAGAGCCGATTTCCTGAAACGATATGCTGCCGCTAATACCGACTGGTTTGACATTTTATTCCGCAATAACCTGGTGCAGGAGCATTCACTAAGCATATCCGGCGGTACAGAAAGATCGCAGAGCTATTTTTCGATGAGCTATTATGGTGACAATGGCTGGACCATAGCGGATAAGGTTAACCGTTATACAATTAACTTCAGGAACAATTATAAATTTTCCGATAAGTTCTCCGTTGGATTTGCCACCCTGGGCTCTGTTCGTCAGCAAAAAGCACCGGGAACCCTTGCCCGTAATCCTAACCCGGTAGAAGGGCAGTACGACCGCGACTTTGATATCAACCCTTTCAGCTTTGCATTAAATACCAGTCGCACCATTACCGCATATGATGAAAACGGGAACGAGGAATACTTCAGGCGAAATTTTGCACCTTTTAATATTATCAACGAACTGAGGAATAACTTTCTTGATATCAACATCATAGATTTAAGACTGCAGGGCGATATCAATTACAAATTCGCTAAAAACTTTACGTATGAATTTACCGGCGCACTGCGCTATGTAAAATCAACCCGCGAGCACCAGATCACTGAAAACGCCAATATGGCCCGGGCATACAGGTCGGCAGGAACAGCTACTATTGCTCAAAATAATAAATTCCTCTATCGCGATCCCGATGATCCCGAAGCGGAACCTGTTGTTGTGTTACCTTATGGTGGCTTCTACAACAGAGCCGAAGATTTTTTACTGAGCTATGATTTCCGGAACAGCATTAATTATTCCACTGTTATAAATGATAAACACTCGGTAAACCTGCTGGGTGGTATGCAGGTAAAATCTGCCGACAGACAAAACTTTAGCAATACCGGTTATGGATATCAATACGATAACGGCGGCTTGCCTGCCATAGATTACCGGATACTTAAACAAACGATTGAAAGTAATTTTCCTTACTATGAAATGGGTAAGGATTATGACCGGTTTGTTGCTTTTTATGCTACCGGCAATTATACCTTCAATTCCAAATATAACTTTACGGCTACGGGCAGGTACGATGGCTCAAACCGCCTGGGCAAATCAAGCACCGCACGCTGGCTGCCTACCTGGAGCGTGGCCGCATCATGGAACGTAGACCGGGAATCTTTTATGCGGGGAATAAACTGGCTCGATAATTTATTATTAAGAGCGAGCTATGGTTTAACGGCTAGCATGGGGCCCGCCAATAATTCTAATGTAGTGCTGAGAAGCATTAATACAAACCGGCCTTATTTGTCTGAAAGAGAATCCGTAATTCAACTGGCTAATCTCGAAAATTCGGAGCTCACCTGGGAAAAATCATATACCGGCAATATTGGAGTAGATGCCAGTTTGCTGGAAAGAAGGCTGAATATTAGTATTGATGTTTACCAGCGGAAAAGCTTCGACCTGATCAGCCTTATTAAAACCTCCGGTATTGGCGGGGAAGCCTATAAAGCGGCTAACTATGCCGATATGGACTCCTGGGGTGGTGAATTGCTCCTGGGTGGAGAGATCATACGCCGGAGTAACTGGGGGTGGAAGAGTACCTTTACTTTTGGATACAATGAGAACAAAATTACCAATGCCAAAAATATTCCCGATATTTTCAGTCTTGTAGTAGCAGAAGGAGGCAATAAAGAAGGATACCCGGTTCGCAGCCTGTTTTCACTCAACTATAAAGGGCTGGAACACAACACCGGTATCCCGCAATTTGTAGATGAAAATGGCAAAACCGCTGCTGCTGTATATCTGCAGGATCAAAAAACGGAGCACCTCGTGTATGAGGGACCTGTTGATCCGCCCTTTAACGGTGGTTTTTCGAATACCTTTCATTACAAAGCATTTTCAGCAAATATTTTCATCACCTACCAGGCGGGTAATAAAATTAGACTATACCCGGCATTTAAAACCTATTATTCGGACTTGGATGCCATGCCCAAAGAGTTTAACGACAGGTGGGTATTGCCCGGCGATGAATTACTAACGAATATTCCTTCTATTCTGGAAGCTTTTGAAGCAGCGCAACTGAATGCCGCCTATCCTTATAATAATTATAATTACTCAACACAAAGAGTAGCCAAAGGCGATTTCATCCGTTTAAAAACTGTATCCCTTTCTTACCAGTTACCCGTAAATACTATACAAAGTATGGGGCTTAATAGTTTGTCGGTAACGGCAGCTGCAGCCAACCTGTGGCTTATATATGCCGATAAAAAATTAAAAGGACAGGATCCTGAATTTTTTAACTCGGGTGGTGTGGCGCAACCTATTCAAAAACAAATCACGCTTTCTGTAAAAGTGGGCATTTAATATCATTCGATTATGAAAAAAAAATTTATATACTTCTCTGTTGTATTGCTTGCGGCTAACACCAGTTGTAAGAAGTACCTGGAACATTTACCGGATAACAGAACGGAGCTTAATTCGCCTGAAAAAGTATCGCAATTGCTGGGTACCGCGTACCCCCAGGCAAATTATATGGATTTTTGTGAATCTTTATCAGACAATGTTGCCGATAAAGGGGTAGGGGAGCAGGATATTAGCAATGCGAACGCTTATATGTATAAAGATGTAACCGATAACCAGCAGGATTCTCCCGAATATTACTGGAATGCCTGCTATGCCGCTATAGCTGCCGCCAATCATGCCCTGGAAGCCTGTAATACCGCTGAAAACCCCGCCGATTACCAGGCCCAGAAAGGAGAAGCACTTGTAGCCAGGGCCTATGCACATTTTATGCTGGTAACCTTGTTTTCAAAAGTATATGATCCGGCTACTGCTTCTTCAGATCCGGGTATTCCATATGTTACGGAGCCGGAAAAGGTGGTGATTAAGCATTATGAAAGAAAAACGGTAGCATATGTATATGAAATGATTGAAAAAGATCTGCAGGAGGGGCTGCCTTTGCTGGTTGATCAGAAATACGCGGCTCCCCGTTATCATTTTACCAAAGCCGCGGCTAATGCCTTTGCAGCACGTTTTTATCTATACAAAAAAGAGTATACAAAAGTTGTTGAATATGCCAGCCAGGTTTTTACTACTTCCAATATAACTACCTTACTACGCCCGTGGAACACTACTTACCTTACTTATACTTACAGGGAAATGTGGGCAGAATATGCTAAAGCCAGTCAGCCGGCTAATTTACTGCTGGGAGAAACACCTTCCTGGTGGGGCCGGTATTATTACAGTGTGCGGTATGGTATGACATCCGCGATCCGCGATGAGATTTTTGGAAGTAATGTTACTGGTGGTACCTGGGCGTTCAGAAACCATATTTATACAGCCGGTACCAATAATTATATGATCCCCAAGATCAATGAATATTTTGTACGCAACTCTGTAAATGCCAGCATAGGAGTAGGCTATATTATGGTTCCGCTTTTTACTGTGGAAGAAGTATTATTTAATAAAGCCGAAGCTAACAACGCCCTTAATAACACCAACGATGCGTTAACGGATATTAACAGTTATGCTTCTACCCGTATCGTTGGATATAATTCAGCAACGCATCGCATCACTGAAACGAAAATTAAAAATTTTTACGGCATTTCCGATCTGCAGGAAGGCATCCTGCAAACCATTCTTGATTTTAAACGGGCGGAATATGCACAGGAAGGGATGCGCTGGTTTGATATATTGAGACATAAGATTGTGATAACGCACAGCACAACGGAAGGTGATGTAATTGAGCTGGGGGAAAATGACCTGAGAAGAGTATTGCAGATACCCGAATCAGCGGAATTATCAGGAGTGGATTTAAACCCAAGATAGACATAGATGATGCAGATCAATAATAATAAATTCATAAATCACAATATGAAATCTTTACAAACGCTACTGGTTGCCTTTTTGTGTACTGCGGGAATGCTATCCTGCGGGAAAGATAATATTTCGGGAAACGCAGATGATATCCCGGGGCTGGGGGGCGATACCTGGGTAAAAGGCCCTGTTGACGACTGGATACTCAGTAACCTTACTGTGCCATTGAACGTGTCGGTTAAATACAAATGGGACCAGTCGGAAATGGAATTCAATAAAATCATCGTACCGCCCGATGAAGAAAAGATAATACCCGTGCTGAGTGCGGTAAAGCAGGTATGGATTGATAATTATGTTGCCGAAACCAACGCGTTGTTCATGAAGAAATATTGTCCCAAATTTTTTGTACTGGCGGGAAGTGCAAGCTGGAATATGGATGGCACCATTACGCTGGGTCAGGCAGAAGGCGGGCGCAAAATATTGCTGTACCAGTTAAACGATTTTCGTATAAAAGGCATGGATGGTTATGTGCCGGAAGACTCTTTTACCGTGAAACAAATGTTTCATACTATTCAGCACGAATTTGCCCATATCCTGCATCAAAACGTGATGTATCCGCAGGAATTCAAACAAATATCCGTGGGCAATTATACTTCTAACTGGAACAATGTGAGCGATGAAGCTGCTAACGAGATGGGATTCATCTCCGCCTACGCCATGTCTTTCCCCGACGAAGATTTTGTAGAAATGGCTGCCATTATGCTGGTAGAAGGCAGGGCATGGTTTAATATAATGGTAAATAATCTTAGCAGCGAAGAGGCACAAACCAAACTGAAGCAGAAGGAAGCGATGCTGGTCAATTATTTTAAAGACGTTTGGAACATTGATTTTTACAGTTTGCAAACCCGCACAAGGGCATCCATAACAGCGCTGGTGAAATAGGTTTAAAGAGAAAAAAAAATACACAGATGAAAAAGATCGCTTTATATATTTTATCAATAACGCTTTGCCTTACGGCATGCCGTAAAGACGAACCGGTTTTTGATCAGTCGCCCGATGAGCGCATTAATAAAACATTGAACGACTACCAGTCTGCGCTTGTGAGCTCGCCAACCGGTTGGAAGGCAACGGTTATACCGGGCAGTGGCGGTATTTACCATTTTTATTTCAGGTTTAATAACGAAAACCGGGTATTCATGTTCTCGGATTTTGATACCATTACCTCCAAATACCAGAAGGAAAGCAGTTACCGTTTAAAAGCATTGCAGCAGCCCACCTTGATTTTTGATACCTATTCCTACCTGCATCTTTTATCTGATCCCGACGCTACAGTAAACGGAGGTGCTTATGGAAGCGGACTGATTTCCGATTTCGAATTTTCCTTAGACACTTTATATGCAGACAGCATTATACTTACCGGTAAAATGAACAACACGAAACTCAGGCTGGAAAAAGCATCGCAGCAGGAGTTAAACGAATGGCAAAATGGCGAATGGGCTAATGCGGTATCTTTTACCAATGTAACAAAAATTAAAAACTATTTTAAGCGGCTTACGCTTAGCGGTGTTGAATATGAAATTTTTGTTGACCCCGCTTCAAGAACCACCACTTTGCAATGGCTTTCGGGTGGAACAATAAAGCAGTTCTCTACCGCTTATTATTTCAATGTTGGAGGGGTAGTGTTTGAAACTCCGTTAATTAACGGTTCTCAAATTATTAATGAATTTACGGATGTGTTCTGGAATGAAGCCAGTCAAAGCGTTAACCTTAGGTCGGGTAATAGTACCGGTATTATTGCAGGCGCCATTAAGCCGCTAAAAACAGATGTAAGCGCTCCGCAAAGATGGTGGCAAACCGCAGTTAATGATGAAGCATACTGGGAGTCGTATGCGGGCTTTCATGTAAATGGCGTAGATGACGCTTTTGGAATAAATACCCTCGGCAGATTTTATTCACTTATTTATTGGCCCGAATACGATACAGGAAACGATTTGTTTGCACCGGCGTTTGTAAATGCTGCAGGAACAGGTCTTGAGTTACAGTATGGAGCAGCCCCGGATACCCCGGAGTTTACTGCCGATGGAAGAGCGGTATTTAGCCTGCTGGGATTGTATGGGTCTTATCCTGCTTCGGGGCCTGCAGCGCAAACACTTGCAAAGTTATTGATACCGCAGGGGTATTATTTTATACAAACCAGTTCCACCACCTATGACATGGTTAGTGCAGATGATGCCAAAACCTGGATAACGTGGAATTATTAAACCTGGTAAGCAAAGTATAGAAGCGTTTTTTAAATGCCAATCCCGTATAAAAGATAAATTGCTGTTTTATACTAAAGGCTAATCATTAATTCATTATTTTTAGTCATCTAAAAACTAAAATAATTCGTTATGAAAAAATTGACATTTCAGATAGCCGCCGTTGCATTTATGGCGGTAGGCATGTTATTTACCTCCTGCTCCAAAGAAGGGCCCGAAGGTCCCGCCGGACCAGCAGGAGCAGCCGGTCCTTCAGGAGCACAGGGACCTGCGGGTGCTAAAGGTGATCCCGGAACTGCAAATGTTATTTATTCACAGTGGCTGGATGTAAGTTTTGATGAAAATGGAATAGCTATAATTTCTGCCCCGGGCTTATCAAAGGAAATATTAAATTCAGGGTCAGTAAAAGTATATTGGAATCTAAATACGGAAGATGATCCGTTTGTTGTTTCCCTCCCTTGTTCTGTGATAGCCAGCATATTGTTTGATGTAGAAGAAACAGCCCCGAATATTTTCATTGACCCATATTTTTCTGAAGATGAAATTATCCTGACGTCTAATTACAATGTCTCAAGTGAACAGGGGATATCTCAATTCCGTTATATTCTTATTCCCGGCGGTACGCCTGCCGCCCGTAAAGCATCTGGCATTGACTGGAACGACTATAACGCTGTTAAAAAATACCTCAACCTGAAAGATTAATTTTTTATTTTTTGTGTGCAGCCTGCAGCGTTACCTCAAAAATGTAGCCCTGCAGGCTTTACTTCTTACGGTAACATAAGTTGAGAAAAACTACTACTATTATATATATTTGCAATACAATGTATTAAAAATACTATGCGGAATATCCCTGCTACTTTATCCGTCCTTTTGCTGATATTCACTCTTTTTTCATGCCAGAAAGAATTATCGTTTGAAAAAGATTCAGGCAACAACCCGGCTTCATTGCTGGGAACCTGGAAGTTTCTTGAACTTAGTGTAGCGGTAGAATCGGGCTCCACCTTTGATTATGGAGGCATCCCTGGAAGGATTGTGGCTACATATGCTGCCACTACACAAAACAACAAGGGATTTCTTACGGTTACCGCCGATAAAATGGAAACAACTGATTTGGGGTACAGCATTTCGGCCAAAGTTAAAATCATTACCTATCTGGGAGGCATCCCGGTTGATCCGCAGCCGCAGGAAGAACAGCTTGATTTTGATTTGCCCTCCAGCAGCGCCAGCAGCGATTACCAGCAGGTAGGGAGCGATTCACTCTATTTCCCCAACGGTCCCATTTTTGACATCCCGGATACCAATGGCCAACAACTGCCGGGCGCTTCAGATCCGGCAGGCGCCAGGTTTACCATAACCGGTGATACGCTCGTGATAAAATCAGCCGTAAACAAGTCAACTATTACCAGGCAGGGTAATAGTGAGTATGAGGTTACTCAAAAAGTGAATGGAACAGCTACTTTTCTAAGACAATAAGAAGAAGATGATCAGTCTGCCAATCCTGCCGGGCCCCATATCCATTCCATTAGCTGCGCGGCATTTCGCCGGTTATTAAAATGCTGATCAAGCAACGCCTGCCGGAACGCTATCGCTTCTTTTGTAAATGGCTGATGATATAAATCTTGTATAGCAGCTTTAAAGTCCTTATCATCTTCCGCCATTACGCAGGCATTTTCCATACCCGTTCCTGCCACCATAGCCGTGTTTGCAACACAATGCCTTCCGCAAAAAACAGCGTGTAAAAATTTTAGTTTTATTCCCGTAGTGGTAAAGGAAGGTAACAGGTTGATCTGCGCATCTTCAACTAATTGCTGCATTTCTGCCTGTGAAGGGTTTTCAGCTACGCTGATATGCGTATGAAGCCGTACTTCTTTTTTTAAAGAATGAGAAGGGTTTTTACCGGCAATGATAAAGGGTATCTTCAAATCTGAAAACACGTTTTTAATCAGCCATAATGCCGCCTGCTCGTTTTCACCCACCGATAAATTACCCTGGTACAGGCAATACGATCCTTTTCCTTCCCTGCATGCCACCGTATTCCATGCTGTAAAAACAGGCAGATAGCGTGCATTGTTTATATCAAATATGAAAGCATATCTTCGGGCATCTTTTTCTGTTACTGTAACAATGAAACCGGCTTTACGGGCAATCGTTCTTTCATACCGCTTCAGCAAAGCACTTTCTGCTGTATAATATATTTTATGAAATAATGAAGTGGTATTGTGTGATAATTGACGGTAGTATTCAAATTCAATATTGTGCAAACGCAAAATCACTTTTCTTCCTGCCAGCTTATTTTTATACAACAGGTAAGTGCTGTGTATACCTTCCAGCAATACAGGGTAATGATCTTTAGAAAGATTGCGTAATAATGCCGGATCGGCACGCGAGCTAACAATATACGGTATTCCTGCGGTCAGTTGCCGCCAGCCTCCGGAACGTTTATAATACTGAACCGTTTTACAATATTCCAGCAAAGCATTTTGTTCGCCCCTTCCGTATTCATAACAATGCAAATGAATGCTCACACCGTTTTCATGCAGGTATTTCAGCTTGTAATACAGGTCGAACACGCCGCCATAGTCGGGCGGATAGGGCACATCTAAGCAAACGATATGTATATGTTTTTCCAATCTTAGTGCAATAGGTTCCGGTAAAAATCAATCAGCTTATTTTCTTCATTTTGCCAGTTGTATACCTGCTTTGCCGCCAGGCAGTTTTGCCGCAGTTTTTCGTACAGTGCGCTATCTGTTAATAAGGTATTGATATGCCTGGCAATATTTTCTGCAGACAGGTCTGTTATCAGCAGACCAACCTCAAACTCTTCATTAATTTCCCTGTATGCCGGGTAATCTGCGCAAAGCTGAGGTATGCCCGCATGTATATAATCAAAGAAGCGATTGGCAAGAGAATAATAATTGCTCATACCCTCCCTGTCAAATAAGGTAATGCCGATGGTGGCCAATGGTGTAATTTTTTTTAACTCATCGGGGGCAATCCTTCCTTTAAAAATGACTTTATCTTCCACCCCATGTTTTTTCACCAGTATTTTTACCTGCGGCATAAAATTGCCATCGCCACATATCACCAGGGGCACATGAATATATTGCATGGCAGGAATAAGTGTTTCAAAACTCCTGCCTTCGTTAACCGCTCCCTGGTACAAAAGAAAGGTTTTTGTTTTTTCCGGTTGCTGTTCGGGCTTATGCAAAGCCGCAATATTCCTGATAACGGAATAGTTCACACCATACATTCTTTTAAATTCCTTTGCTATAGGTAAATTAACCGTATATCCCGAAGTGAATCCGGGTACTGCAAATTGTTCTACTCTTTTCCAGAAGCTATAAATAAGCGGCCGCGTACGCACTTCTTTCATTTCACAAAACAGTTCATGCGCATCATATACACGGGGTATTCTTTTTATGCGGGAAACCAGCCAGCAGGGAAGAATAGTATCCAGGTCAATGGCACAAAGCCCATCCATTTTTTTGAAAAAGAGGTAAAACAATAGCCTGGTATTAAATTCAATATAGAATAATTTGCCCTTAGTAAACCAGCAAAAGATCCGAACCTGCCGGAAGGAGTGGGGCTGAAGGTGCGCGGCTCCTCTGTACCGCCGCCCAACCAGCACAATGCTATAATTTTCACGGGCCAGCGTAGTGCATATTCTTATCATCCGCTGGTCGTAAACCAGCTCATTGGTGACAGTGAAATAAATGGTTTTCAAGAATAATTATATTATATTAGTCCGCATACCCGCGTAAATCTGTTCAATTATTTCCACGGTTTTTATTCCGTCTTCAGCCATAACAGCATCATGCGCCTTTCCGTCAAGGCTTTTTAAAAGGTTTTCATATACTTTATCGTGGTTACTCATGCTTCCGCTATAAAATCCATATTCATTAGCGCCTTTACTTTGCGGTATTGGCTGAACAGGATAATCCTTAATACGCTGGTATTCCAGTGTATTTAGGTATTGTCCCCCGATTTTGATCGTTCCCTTTTCCCCGAACAGGGTAATGGATCCTTCCATGTTAGACTGATAGCTGTTGATGGTAAAATGCAGTGATCCGATTGCCCCGTTCTGCATTTCCATCTGCACAACACCCGTGTCTTCAAACTCAATGCAATCTCCGTGCTGGTAATTACGGCCGATAGCACGGATATTTTTTACATCACCCAGCAGCCAGTACAGTAAATCAATAAAATGACTGAACTGGGTAAACAGGATACCCCCGTCTAATGCTTTGGTGCCTCTCCAGGAATTCAGATAATAGGATTTTGGCCTGTTCCAGAAGCAATTAACCTGGAAGCTGGATATCGTGCCTAACCTGTTTTCCCGGATGATCTTCTTTAGCTCAGCTACCGGCGGATTATACCGGTTTTGTTTTACCACAAACAATTTTCTGTTGTTTGCATTGGCAGTCTGCAGCATATCCCGGGCATCTTTAACTCTAATGGCCATCGGCTTTTCGCAAAGCACATGCATACCGTGTTCCAGGGATGCAATGGTGTGCATGGCATGCAGTCCATTTGGGGTACAAACTACAGACACATCAATTCCATCCTCCGATTGCAGCATATCCTCAATATGGTAATATGCTTTTGATTGGTACAGCGCCGCCGCCTCGTCTGCTTTTTGCCTGTTGGTGTCACAAACCGCCCGGATAATGCCATGTTTCTTTATCTGTTCAGCATGCCTCCTGCTTATTTCACCACATCCCATCAATACAAAACTGTATAATTTGCCCAAACATTTAAATTTTCCGGAAAATTACGGTTTATCAAAAGTATTTTCGGTTTTGACAATCAAAATCACTTTCAGATATAAAAATATTTTATTATCCTTGTAACTCTAAAACATATTTAGCTATGGAAAATTTGCAACCCGATCAGCCAGTTGTTGCGGCTAAACCCCCAAGGCCGGTATTTCTTACTGTTTTATGCATTCTTACCTTTATTGGAAGCAGTTGGGGAATAATCAGCGGCATAACCAGCTATCTTTCCGCTAATGCTACTTCCGGCATTGCACAGGCTGCTATGCAGGACGCGAGGGAAAAGGTAGAAGATGAAGATAATGCCGGATCAAAATTTGCCGAAAAGATATTATCCGGTACCAGTGAAATGCTTCAGCCGGAAAACCTCAGGAAAAGCGCTTTATTCAGCATTATTGCTTCGGTGTTTACACTGTTAGGCGGTATATTGATGTTTGGATTAAAGAAAACGGGATTCTATAGCTATGTATTGGGTACGGCAATAGGTATTGCAGGTCCTTTTATCGCTTTCGGTGGCGGAAACTTCCTTACTATACTATCATCGTCCTTTATCGCTTTTATCGGAATTCTTTTTGTAATATTATACGGGCTGAATGTAAAGCATTTGCGCTGAAAAATAATTCTATGAATAATTCCTGTTTTTGTGATCTTTTACTACCTTTGCGGCCAAATAAGAAGAAGATATCATTGGATGTTTAAAAAAAATTGAGATGCCAACATTAGTCGCCGACAAAAAAACAAAGATTTTTGCAGAATTTGGTGGAAAAGAAACCAATACAGGATCTATTGAAGCGCAAATAGCGCTGTTAACAGAACGCATTGCTCACATTTCCAAGCACCTGCAGCAAAACAAAAAAGATTTTTCCAGCAACAGGGGCCTGTTGCAATTAGTGGGAGAAAGAAAAAGTTTACTCACCTATCTTAGTAAGCATAACTTGCAGGGTTATCGCGGGCTGATCGAAAAATTAGGACTCAGAAAGTAACGTATTCGTTAAGTATAACTATTCCCAACGGCCATGTTGGGAATAGTAGTTTTATGACGATCGCTCATTATTTTATTTAACTACACGGCTTGCAATGCCACGGTATTCCTCCCCCCTGATGCCCCTGATTGCAGGTCTTAAATTCAAATCATTTTTATGCTCTCTCAACCTATTGATGTATCATTTGACCTTGGCGGCGGACGTACCGTAACTATTGAAACCGGTAAACTGGCACGCCAGGCCGATGGCTCCGTTGTTGTACGCCAGGGTAATTGTATGATATTGGCTACTGCAGTAGCCAATAAAGAACCCAAGCCCGGACAAAGCTTTTTTCCGCTGAGCGTGGATTATATGGAAAAATTTTCTTCCGCAGGCCGCATTCCCGGTTCCTTTTTTAAGCGCGAAGCCAAGCTGAATGATTACGAAGTGCTCACCAGCCGCCTGGTTGACCGTGCTTTACGCCCGCTTTTTCCTGATGACTATTTATGTGAGGTTCAGGTAATTATAACGCTTGTTTCAAGTGATACTGAAGTAATGCCGGACGCTTTAGCCTGCCTGGCTGCGTCTGCGGCATTAGCGGTTTCTGATATTCCCATTAAAGAAATTATTTCTGAAGTGCGGGTAGCAAGGATTGATAATGAATATGTTGTTAACCCTACCCGTAGCGAACTGGCTAAAGCTGATATGGACTTCATGATCGGAGCTACAGAAAAGAACCTGATGATGGTGGAAGGTGAATCCAAAGAATGCACCGAAGAAGACCTGGTGAAGGCGCTGGAGGTGGCCCACGAAGCCATTAAGCTCCAGATTAAAGCGCAACAGGAGCTCAGGGATAAAAAAGGGATTACACAAAAAAGAGACTACCCCAGGCCTGTGCAAAACGAATCTATTCTTGAAAAAGTAAAAGCTTTTGCTAAAGATAAAATTTATGAAATTGCTAAAGCAGGTTCTGCCAAGCATGAAAGAAGCGATGCTTATGCAAAGCTCAAAGAAGAACTGGTTGCCAGTTTTGGTGAGGAGCCTGAAGAAGAAGATGTAAAACTGGCCGGCAAATACTTTGAAGACCTGCAATGGGAAGTGGTAAGAAACATGATCCTTGATGACCGTACCCGTTTGGATGGCAGGAAATTAGATGAGGTACGTTCCCTGGCAATGGAAACCGACTTTCTGCCAACACCCCATGGTTCTGCCTTATTTACCAGGGGCGAAACACAATCGCTTACTACCGTTACTTTAGGAACACCTTTGGATGAACTGCTGGTAGAAAGCGCTGCTAAATCTGATTATTCGAAATTCATTTTACATTATAATTTTCCTCCTTTCTCAACCGGCGAAATCAAGTTTTTACGTGCCCCCGGCAGAAGGGAAATCGGGCATGGAAACCTGGCCCTGCGTTCATTAAAGCAAATGATGCCAGGAAATGATTATCCCTACACGGTTAGGGTGGTGAGTGATATCCTGGAATCAAACGGCTCCTCTTCCATGGCAACCGTTTGTGCAGGCTCTCTGGCATTGATGGATGCCGGCGTTCCTTTTCCCAAGCATGTAAGCGGGGTGGCTATGGGATTAATTACAAGAGGAACAGATAATAAATATGCTATTTTAACCGATATCCTGGGCGATGAAGATCACCTTGGTGATATGGACTTTAAAGTTACCGGAACCCGGGAAGGTATTTGCGGGGTACAAATGGATATTAAGATAGACGGGCTGAGCATGAATACGATGCGCGAGGCATTAGAACAGGCGCGCAAAGGGCGTTTGCACATATTAGACGCCATGTATGATTGCATAAGTGCCGCACGCGAGGAAGTGAAACCGCATGCACCGCGAATGGAAAAACTGTTCATTGATAAAGAATTTATTGGCGCCGTTATCGGGCCCCAGGGTAAAGTAATACAGGAAATTCAGAGAACAACAGGAACTACTATTAATATCGAAGAAGTAGGCACAGTAGGGGAAGTAAGTGTTTTCTCTCCGGCTAAGGAAGGATTGGATAAAGCCGTTGCCTGGATAAAAGGCATTGTTGCGGTTCCTTCTGTAGGCGAGGTTTACGAAGCCACAGTAAAAGGAATTAAAGAATTTGGGGCCTTTGTAGAATTTTTGCCTGGTAAACAGGGCCTTTTACACATCAGCGAAATTAGCTGGAAACGTTTGGAGACGATGGAAGGCGTGTTGAAGGAAGGCGATGTGGTAAAAGTGAAATTAGTAGGCGTTGATCACAAAACAGGAAAGTTTAAATTAAGCAGGAAAGCGCTGATGCCTAAGCCTGATTTTGCTCCCAAGCCCCGTCCTGCAGCAGACCAGGAACGCGGATCGGCTGAGTCTAACGCTCCCCATAATTGATCTTATTACATTACTAATTTATAAAAGCTACCTGCATCACACAGGTAGCTTTTTAATTGTTAACGATGGAAGAGAAATACATTGAAATAATATTTGAGACAGGAAGCAGGGAAATGGGCGAAATATTGATCGCCTGCTTACACGATGCTACGGAAATAGAAGGCTTTGAGGAAAGTGATGGGCTGGTAAAAGCATATATTCCTGCAACAAAATACTATGAAACATTTTTTGACAGGTTCCCTGTTCCCGGAAACATAAAATATACCCAATCGGTTATTGAAAATAAGAACTGGAATGCAATATGGGAAAATGAATTTGAACCTGTAATTATAGATAATTTTGTAGCTGTAAGAGCTGATTTTCATGCATCTGTAAAGAATGTTGAATATGAAATTATAATTACGCCTAAAATGAGCTTCGGTACCGGTCACCATGCCACTACCGGCTTAATGCTGGAAAGTTTACGTGAATATAACTGTGCGGGAAAAAAAGTGGCTGATTTTGGAACCGGAACAGGCGTATTAGCCATTTTAGCCCATAAGATGAAGGCTGCGGAAATACTGGCTATAGACTATGATGACTGGAGTATAAATAATGCATCGGAAAATATTGAAAAAAACGAATGTGGAAGCATCCGGCTCATGAAAGCCGATCATTTTCCCGGCGAAGAAAAATGGGATATGATACTCGCCAATATCAACCTTCACGTTATCCTCACTAATATGCAGGATTTTCACCGAACTTTAAATAATAACGGCTTATTGATAATTAGCGGTATATTGCAGGAAGACAAAAACAAAGTGGAATCTTTAGCCGCCGGCCTTTTATTTTTTACAGATAGCATACGGCAAAAAAATAACTGGCTTTGTATAACGTTTAAAAAGGAAGCTGCCGCTTAAAGCAGATTTTAGTTGTGAAAAATAAATATATTTGCAGCCTACTTCAACCTGATATCTGATGAATGAACTTACATTGGTTATATTAGCTTACCTGATAGGTTCTGTCCCTACGGCTGTATGGGTAAGCCGATACTTTTTTAATATAGATATAAGAGATTACGGAAGCGGTAATGCAGGCGCCACCAATACCTACAGGGTACTTGGATATAAATGGGGCACCGTTGTAATGATCGTAGATATGGTTAAAGGTTTTGCCGCTGTGAAATTGGCCTACCTGCTGCCTTTCTATGTTGTTGATGAATTTGCAAGAACCAATTTTCAGATAGGACTGGGGCTGTGCGCGGTTCTGGGACATATTTATCCCATATGGGCCCAATTCAGGGGAGGCAAAGGAGTGGCCACGCTTTTCGGACTGGTGCTTGGTATTTCTCCCTGGACGGCTTTATGCTGCATAGGCGTTTTTTTGCTCGTGTTATTTCTTACCCGTTTTGTATCGCTTAGTTCTATCCTGGCCAGTTTGGCCTTTCCCGTATTCATTCTCGTTATTTTTAATGTAGATAACCATGCCTACCGCATTTTTGCTGTGGCTGTTGCCTTGCTGGTAATGCTTACGCATCAAAAAAATATTTCCCGGCTTTTAAAGGGAAGCGAAAATAAGGCGCCGATATTAAAATACCGCGATCGCAGAAAAATGAGGCGCTGAAGCATTTGCCGTACAAAATAACATATTCAATTATTTTTGGTACAAGAATTGAATTAGCAGCTAACAATATTGATTCAATCAAAAATACATGAGTTCAAAATCACTTTTTTTCATCGCACTGGCGTTTTTAACCGTATCCTGTACACGAAACGCCATAACAGGAAGGAACCAGCTACAATTATTACCGGAAGCCGAGTTACAATCTATGGCTAAAACGGAATACCAGACCTTTCTTTCCCAGAACAAAATTGTAAACACTACGGTAAGCAAGGACGCTGAAATGGTCAAGCGTGTAGGGAACCGCATCGCAAAAGCGATCACCGACTATTATACTGCTGAAAACAAAGGCGATATCCTGCAGGGGTATCAATGGGAGTTTAATCTTGTAGATTCAAAGGATGTAAATGCCTGGTGTATGCCCGGAGGAAAGGTTGTAGTGTATACGGGTATACTGCCTGTTACACAAAATGAAGCGGCGTTGGCAGTGGTGATGGGACATGAAATTGCGCATGCCATAGCACAGCATGGCAATGAACGCATGAGCCAGGGGCTTCTTGCTGAAGGATTAGGCACTGTAGGAAGTGTATTAACCTCGGGTAACCCCACTGTAAACAATATTTTTAATACGGTATATGCGCCCGGTGCCCAAGTCGGAGTATTATTACCCAATTCCCGTAAGCAGGAATTAGAGGCAGACCAATACGGATTAATTTTTGCCGCAATGGCCGGTTATAATCCAAACGAGGCTGTTCCCTTTTGGGAAAGAATGTCTAAAATAGGGGGAGGAGAAAAGCCACCGGAGTTTCTAAGCACCCATCCTTCCGATGCCACACGTATTGAAAAAGTTAAGCGCTATGCAGAGGATGCGATGAAGTATTATAAGCCTGTAAAATAATACCCGGCAAGACATATTTTCTGCAAAATTCAAGGGGAGCGCATTCTTCATGCAATTTCTTTATTATAATAAATTGGTCATACGGCATAATTTTACTATCTTGCAACTCTTTTTGCAACATTTAAAAATTGTGTTGAAGCATGATGCAGACTATGTTTGAAAAACTTCAACTTACTGAAGAAAAGAATTTACTGATTCAGGGCCTTCCTTCTTCCATCGAAAAACAATTTGCCAAAATTGCATTTGCCAAGAATGTTACTCCGCTGCTTAAGTCAAGGCGGATAGATTTCGCACTCCTGTTTGCCATTAACGAAACGCAGTTAAACGGTATATTAAAAGAAGTATTACCTGCACTGGATGAAGAAGGAAAGTTATGGATCGCCTATCCTAAAACCACTTCTAAAATTGTGAGTGATCTGAACAGGGCCTGCAGTTGGAAAATGCTGCATCAAAATGGCTTTGAAAGTGAATACCAGGTAACGCTCGACCATGTGTGGACGGCTTTACTGTTTAAGAAACCTGTACATGTGGAGGAGTTCACTCCCTTCATCAAAGAGAATGCGGCTGCTGTATCAACTCCGGTTCAAAATAAAACCCGTACAAGCCGCTATGCTTCTTCCGGGAGAACCGCGAATGTAGCAGGGGGAAAGTAACGGCAACTTCACCCTTAGCGCCGGATATCCGGCTATTTAAAAATGACGGTTTCGTATGCTGTTGTCAGCGTTTTTTCAAGCTGTTTAAAATGCAGATGCGTTTGCATTAAGGTAAGTTGCTCTTCTGCTGAAACCGTTTTCTCCAGGTCGCGTTGATTTTCATCTATCAGTCTTTTTATTTTCCTGAGTTTAAGGTAAATTAAAGTAGAAGAAACTTCTTCTTTATACCGGTCTTCGCGCGTAAGTAAAGGGCCGTCATAATGATCCTTCCAGTTCGGGCTTAATTCATAGCGGGTATCCATTAAGGCCACTACTATGGCGCTGAGCTGCATATCCGGATGATATAAGAAACGTTGGGGACTGGGATCAATGCCTTCTTTGATCCATGACTGGTAGGTTTCAATAATCCAAAGCATTTGCTTATTGTCTATTAATTCGTGTAATCCGTTGATTTCAAATTCTTCGAAAAAATAATCTGCTACCTTGCGCTTTTCATCCCAGGCATACCCGCCAAACTCAATTAACGCCCTTGCCATATTCCGCTCAATTAATTCATCTTTATTAAGCAGGGTTAAAGCCTCCTCTTCTGTGGTTGCTGTTTCCTGTACCCCGGTTTCAGCGGCTAATTTTGCATCGTCTGATGCCATTTTATTTTCCTGCTTCGTGATCCGTTCCCTGATGAATTTATTAACTAATGTATTTAGCCCGGTTTCATCAATTTTCAGC
The DNA here is from genome assembly GCF_035445465.1 of Agriterribacter sp. Classification (NCBI taxonomy): domain Bacteria; kingdom Pseudomonadati; phylum Bacteroidota; class Chitinophagia; order Chitinophagales; family Chitinophagaceae; genus Agriterribacter; species Agriterribacter sp. The sequence continues at coordinate 3,278 of NZ_DAOMQT010000025.1, read as the reverse complement.
AGGCCGGCGCATTGCCTGATATAGTCCTGCTGCTTGGTAAAATCTTCCGCTTTGTTCAGCCGCGATATGGTTTCCGCAATACGGTTTACCACAGCCGCTTTTTTATTGGAATCGCTCCCCGCATCTTTCAGCGATACTTCCAACTGAAAAAGAACGATATCTTTTTTATTGTCTGCAACAAATTGCTTAAAGGCCTCACCGCCTGTTTTATTTACATAGCTGTCCGGATCCTCATTACCGGGTAGCAAAACCAACTGCACGTGCAGTCCTTCTTCTAAGGCCAGATCAAGTCCTCTTAACGCGGCTTTTATGCCGGCAGCATCGCCGTCATAAATAATGGTAAGGTTAGCCGTATATTTTTTAATCAGCCGCAACTGATCCGGTGTCAGCGATGTGCCGCCGCTGGCTACTACATGTTCAATACCCGCCTGGTGTAATGAAATTACATCGGTGTAACCTTCAACCAGCAGGCACTCATCTGCCTTATCTATTGCCTGCCTTGCGAAATAAGAACCATAGAGTATCTTACTCTTAATGTATATTTCATTCTCAGGTGTATTGATATATTTGGGTGCTCTGTCGCTTTTGCCGATAATACGGGCGCCGAATCCCATAATTTTCCCGGTTTGATTATGTATCGGAAAAATGATACGGCCGCGGTAATTATCCACCAGTTGCTCGTCTCTCAATACAACCAGTCCTGTTTTCTGCAAATACTCCGCATTATATTGCGCTGCCAAAGCCGCTTTTGCAAATGCATCTCTTTGCTGACTGCAATAACCAAGCTGAAACTTTTCAATAATGGATGTGCTGAATCCTCTTTCTTTCAGGTAGCTCAGTCCGATGTCCTGTCCTTCTTCGCTCTGAAGCAAAACGGTGCTGAAAAATTGCTGTGCAAAATTGTTGATGATATAAAGGCTATCCGCTGTTTGGTGCAACGCGCGGGTAGCCGGACTTACCTCTGTTTCTTCCACTTCCACATTATACCTGTTGGCCAGCCATCGCAATGCTTCTGCATAGCTGTATTTCTCATGTTCCATCAAAAAGCTGATGGTATTGCCACTTTTGCCGCAGCCGAAACATTTATAAATTTCCTTGGCAGGCGAAACAGTAAAGGAGGGTGTTTTTTCATTATGAAAAGGGCACAGGCCCAGGTAGTTCGTTCCTCTTTTTTTAAGCTTTACAAAGCTGCCTACAATATCTATAATATCAATCCTGGAAAGGATTTGCTGTATGGTAAGTTGTGAAATCAATTCATAATCAATTAAAAATTATTGCTACAAGTTAACACCTGCAAAGCTATCTATGAATTTTTTTTTAAGGTCATGGTTTGCAACAATTTAAAAATATATTATACGTTATTACCCCTGTTGTCTATATCCTCGATTAACTAAGAATAATTCCTATGAAGAGAGTTATACTGTTTGTATCTCTGCTGTTATTGATATATGTCAATTCAAATGCAGGAAATACCCCGGCAGGGGAGCCATCCGCTTTAACAGCGGATTTTTCGGCTTCTGTAACTTCTGGATGCGCGCCTTTGGTAGTAGAATTTACGAGTACCTCTACATTCAATACCGGCGATCCAATTGTAAGCTATACCTGGAGTTTTGGAGATGGTACGATCATTACCACGCCTAATGCAAACCCAACACATACTTATACAACAACAGATCCTTTTAAATCATTTACAGTTTCCCTTACCGTTACTTCACAAAGCGGGGGCACTCATTCAATTACCAAGCCTTCTTACATAACCATTTATGAAAAGCCCGTATTTAATCTGGGAAATGATACGACTGTTTGTGTAGGGGGGCAATTATTTTTTTCATTGCCATCAGGCTATGATTCTTATAGTTGGAGCCAAACTCCAGCTACTACATCATACGCATGGCTAACGCCCGCTACAGGTATTAATACGTTCTGGGCGGAAGTTACTAGTGGCACATGTATTGTAAGAGATACAATAATAGTAACCGGACTTACAAAAGTATATGGGCAATTCGGATATGAAATACTTAATACCTGTGGCACGGTGCAAGTACAGTTTTTTGATAGCTCTTTTTCATGTGATCCTCTCAATCCGACAAATTACTTTGAGTGGGTAATCGATGATGATTGGGTTGATGGCTTTTATGATACTCAAAATCCTATACATAGTTTTGCTATCGGAGGCCCACATGTTGTATCATATCTCGCCATGAATGATAATGGAGATATGGCTATAAAAGATTCAGTTATTACTTTACCTAATCCAACACCCGGCCCCGCTCCTGTAGATCTGGGTCCGGATAAAAACATTTGCCTCGGCGGCAGCATAGAGCTCGATGCCGGCTACGAACCAGGCGCCACTTATGTATGGACGCCGGCTACAGGCTTAAGCAGCACTTCCGTATATAACCCTGTTGCCAGTCCGGTCGTAAACACCACCTATACCGTTACCAAAACCAAATGTGGTGTTGATGCCGCACCGGCCAGTGTAACGGTAAATGTAAATCCGCCTTTCGTTGTAGACCTGGGGCCCGATCAAAGCATGTGCCCTGGCGGAACTTTAACACTGGATGCAGGAGTAGCCGGCGCTACTTATCAATGGGGTAGTACCTATAGCCCCGCATATGCAACCATGACAGGCAAAACGGTAATTGCCTTAGGTGCAGGCAGCTATTGGGTAACCGTTACCAAAAACGGCTGCACGGCAAGTGATAATATTGTTATTACCGCCAAGCCGGCAGTTGACCCTATGTTTACTTATGCACAAACCGGCTTCTGCAGTACGCTTTCGGTAGATTTTACCGATGCCTCTATACCCTGCAGCGGCAGCATAACTAATTATGCCTGGGATTTTGGCGATGGAACTCCTGTTGTTAGCGGCTATAACCCGGTATTATCGCATACCTATTCTACTGCTGGTACAAAACATGTTAGCTTAACCGTAACTACCAGCGGCGGCATTTCGCAAACATATGAACAGGATATTGTTGTTACCGGGGGCGGTGGACCTGTGGTAAACCTTGGGCCGGATATTTCGATCTGCTCGGGAGATCCTATCACCCTTGACGCTGGCAATGCCGGTGCAACCTATAGCTGGAGCCCCGGTGGAGCAACTACCCAATCCATTACAGTTAACCCAACAGTTAACACTACCTATACGGTTACCGTAACCAAAGACGGTTGCAGTAACTCCGGTTCCAGAGCCATTACAGTAACTCCCAAGCCGGTAATAAACCTGGGGGCAGCTACCACGATCTGCTCGGGAGATCCTATCACCCTTGACGCAG